>CAVBOS010000334.1:0-2014 GCA_963597005.1 Lachnospiraceae bacterium | reverse complement strand
CAATTATATGGTTTGTTAAGAGAAGCAAGTAAAGTTTATGAAGGAGCTGAAAGAAAATGAAAAAAATTTTTGCAGTTATATTAGCGTGTTGCCTTGTTTTTTCTTTGGCAGGATGCGGCGAAGAAATGACTCTTAATTTGTCATACGGAGATAGAACAGGTACATATTCCGGTGATGTAAATGAACAAGGATTACCACACGGACAAGGCAAATTCACTTCAACCAACTTAGAAGGCGAAAAATGGACTTATGAAGGAAAATTTAAAAACGGCCATTTTGATGGCGAAGGTAAAACAACTTGGGAAAACGGAACAATGGAGATTGGCACATATAAAGATGATGTCATAGTTCCAATGAAAGGAAATGAAATCAAATCTTTATATACTACTCCAGAAAAATTCAAAAACCACTATGTAGAAATCATTGGGCAAGTATTTGCTGCTCCCGAATTTGATGAGGATGGCGTATACCTTCAAATGTGGGCAGACATTGAGAATAGCGAAAATAATACGATTGTATATATTGGGGATAAAGATTTTGATGTAAAGCAAGACGATTATATCCGCATTGTAGGAATAGTAGGTGATGTATTTGAGGGCGAGAATGCCTTTGGTGGTACTGTGTCTGCTCCAATCATTACTGCAAGAGAATATGAGGTTTTAAGCTATCAAGATGCTCTTAGTCCTACCTTAAAAAATATTGAGGTTAACCAAACTCAAACTCAATATGGTTACTCTGTTACTTTACAAAAAGTAGAATTTGCCGAAAAAGAAACAAGGGTATACTTAAAGATAGATAATCAAGGCTCCGACACATTTTATGTATATAGTTTTAATGCGAAAATCACACAAGCAGGAAAGCAATTTGGCGAACAAGATAATTGGGATGCTGAATATCCCGAAATTCAAAGCGACTTGCTTGTTGGAAACTCTACTGAAGGCATAATTTCGTTTCCAAAATTAAACAGCGGCGCATTTGGTGTAATAATTGATGCAAGTTCTGAAAATTACGATGAAGATATTAAGCCGTTTACATTTAGTGTTGAGGGATAAGGCGAATTACAATGAGAAAAATCAAAACGATAACAGTATTACTTTTAACTTTTGTCCTCTAGAACCGCCGGTGGAGATCCGCTATGCGCTGGTTTGGAAACGCTATGCGGTGTTCAGCAACGCAGCAGAAGCATTTTTGCAAGCGGCAAAAAATCTGCATTATAATGGGATTTGAACCCGAGGGCTCTTGGAAACGTGCCGGCGGCACGTTTCAACCCGAGGTGGCCTGCGCCGCAGCGCAGGTCGAATCCCACACTCTCCGCCAAAAATGAGGCTCCCATGCGGGAGCCTCGTTTTTGCATAAGGGATTCGAACCCGAGGGAGCTTGCTTTTTGACACGCTGAACAGTCTTTCACTGCTTTTAAAGGATTGTTTGGCATCTTTGTATTGTGAGGTCAGATAAACAGCAGTGCTGCGCACACGGCGGCAATAATGCCGCCAATTACGCTGACAATGCTGTAGATCGTCTTCGATTCAGGGTCGTGCTTCTCTTTGGCAAGATAGTAGATGCCTGCACCGAGAACGAGAAGACCGATGATTAGACCGATAATTTTGACTGCCATTATTTTTTCCTCCATTTCAATAAGAATGCCGAGTTTGTGATTACAAGCACCGAGCCTGCGTTATGTACCAGAGCGCCGACGACAGGGTTGAGCACCCCGATGATTGCCAGAGCGATCGCTATGAAATTCAGCGTCATTGAGAAGGTCATATTAAGCTTGATGGTGGTCATCATCCGCTTGGACAGCGCCACAAGATGCGGAAGCTCCTTCACCTCGTCATCCACCAATGCTATATCCGCCGCATCCACGGCAATATCGCTGCCTGTGCCGCCCATGGCAATGCCCACATCCGCTTTTTTGAGCGCAGGTGCATCGTTTACGCCGTCGCCGATCATGCAGACGGGCATATTTTTACCCTGATATTCGCCGATGTATTTCAGCTTATCCTCCGGCAGACAG
>CAVBOS010000333.1:0-2014 GCA_963597005.1 Lachnospiraceae bacterium | reverse complement strand
ATGCCGGGCTATGACGATGATGTTATTATGGCGGCAGGTGCGTTCACCCTTGGCGCTTCAATCGAGCTTTCTGCCGATGCACCGCTTCGTGAGCCGTATGCCGTTTGGCTTCAGGGCGGACTTAACTACAATAGCGGTAATCTTGGTATTATCCTTGCCGCACAGCAAATGCTTGACAGCGGAATAATCAAGCTGTAAGGGTGATAAAATGAGTGAAAGAAAGCTTTTGGGAGTTCTCGGAGGAATGGGCCCGATGAGTTCAGTGTTCTTCTATGAGCTTCTGACAGAAAATACAGATGCAAGCTGCGATCAGGAGCATGTCGATATGCTTCTTTCGAGCCGTGCAACAATACCCGACAGAACGGACTACATACTGGGACTCAGTGAGGATAATCCGCTTCCTGCTATGCTCGAAGAGACTAAGCGTCTTACCGATGCAGGCTGTACAACAATAGCTATGACCTGTAATACTGCGCATTATTTCTACGAGGCACTTCAGGCTTCAACCGATGTTCCTATTTTGAATATCGGAAGGCTCGCCGTTGAGGAAATCGAACGACGCGGTATCAAAAAAGTCGGTCTAATGGCTACTACGGGTACTGTTAAAACAGGTATTTACCAAACAGCTTGTGAGGAAAAAGGGATTGAGTGCATCTATCCCGATGAAAACGACCAAAAAACCGTAATGTCGATTATTTACAGTCAGGTCAAGGCGGGCAAAAAGGTCGACATGAATGCATTTAAGGCGGTTTCGGACAGGCTGATAGAGAGAGGTGCCGAGATTTTGATTCTTGGATGCACCGAACTTTCGGTTATCAGACGAACGGAATCGCTCGGCGAGGAATATATAGATCCACTTTTAATTTTGGCAAGAGAATGTATTGTTTCTTGTGACAGAAAGCTCAAGGAAGATTGAGCTGATTTTGAGGCAAATTATGAGAATCAAATTTTCGGGAATAACGGATATAGGAGCAGTCAGAAGCAATAACGAGGATAATCTCCTTTTGCTTGGCAGCCACTACCGAGACGATACAGAAAGCTCAAGCTTTTCTTACTCCTCTACTTGTGATGAGAAAAGTCAGCTTTATGCTGTCTGTGACGGAATGGGCGGAGCGAGCAAGGGTGAGATGGCTTCTTTGCTGGCAGTGAAAAGTTTATCGGAATTTTATCCCTACAATAAATTTGATTCTGATAAGGACAGAATCTTTGATAAGCTAAATCAAACGGTACTTAACTATTCACTTGACAATAACCTCTCGGTCTGCGGAACTACAATTGTTTTGTTCCATTTGTACAGGGGAAAGGCGAGGCTTTATAATATCGGAGACAGCGAGGGCTTTATTTACAGAGACGGAAAGCTCACTAAGCTCAGCTACGATGACACGGTCTATCAAATGTATCACGACTTGGGTATTAACATTTCTTTCGGAAGAAATATGCTGACGCAGTATCTTGGCGTAAATCCTGATGAAGTTATGCTTAATCCCCATATATCCGATGAATATAAGCTGAAAAAAGGTGATATTCTTCTTCTTAACAGCGACGGTGTGACAAACTCCGTGAGACTTGATGAAATAGAAGAGATTCTTGCTTCAAAGAAAGATATCTCAGAGAAATCAGCTGAAATAATCAAGCTTTGTAACGAAAAAGAATGCAACGATAACGTTACGGTGGTTCTAATTGAAGTGGAAAAATCTTAATAATGTTTTACGAAACCTCTAAGGCAATTTGCTTTAGAGGTTTTTTGATAACAAAAATCCCCTGTCTCATAAGAGACAGGGGACAATTTATTTAGTTAGAACCAAATTCCTACTCAGAAATTACTTGCTCTCGATAACTGCCTGTGCAGCTGCAAGACGAGCGATCGGAACACGGAACGGTGAGCAAGAAACATAGTTGAGACCAATCTTGTGGCAGAACTTAACTGACTCAGGATCGCCGCCGTGCTCACCACAAATACCAATGTGGAGGTTCGGGTTAACCGGCTTACCGAGGTCGATAGCCATCTTCATGA
>CAVBOS010000332.1:0-2016 GCA_963597005.1 Lachnospiraceae bacterium | reverse complement strand
ATTTCACTCCGTTTGACGATGAAGAGACCGTGCTTCTTGTCGATTCTTGGAGAGATCAGGCGGCGCTTGACATTCACCACGCATTGCCTTTAATGGGCGAGATTATGAAGCTTCGTGAGAAATACGACCTTCACATGAAGGTTGAAAGATTTGTTTCAGCCGAAATGAGCGAGAACGACAAAAGCTTTATCAGAAATTAAATAGGTAAAAATAGGAAAGCAAGGTGCGAAATCACCTTGCTTTTTTGTTACCTTGAGTGTGATAGCCTTTTAATCATGCTCGTTGAAATTTCTACCTTTTGCGGATGAATGCTTTTCATGTCGATTATATCGCTTAGCAGTTTTGCGGCTGTTTTGCCGATATATTTTCTCGGCACGTCCATTGTTGTGAGTGCGGGCTCGATTATTCTGCCCTCCGTGATATTGTCAAAGCCGATTACGGCAATGTCCTCGGGAATTTTATAGCCTCTTAATTTAAGTGCTTTAATCGCACCGATGGCAAGGATATCGTTGTCGGCAAAGTAGCATTTGGCAAGGCTTGCGCCCTCGTCGATAATATCGAGCATATCAGCCATGGCGTCCTCGATTTCGGGTGAGAGCTGGTGCACAATCGAGCGTGAACGGGACATTCCGTTTTCCTTGATTGCGGCGAAGTAGCCCTCCTGACGAGCCGTGAAATTCGGTATGCGGTAGCTGCTTTTGAGGTAGCCGGGCTGAGTTCCCGTAAGATTAATGAGAAAATCCGTTGCCGCATACGCTCCACGGGAATTATTTATTCCCACGCTTGTGACGTCGAGCGACTCGAAGTAGCTGTCAAGAAGAACAAGCGGAAAACCGAGGTCGATGAACTCCTTGCATGCGCTTCTCGATATTTCCGTGCCGACAAGGATGATTCCCGAGCATTTTCCGACACGAAGGTCTGAGAACAAGGTATCAAGATTATCGGTTCTTTCTGAAAACTGGACTACACGCACGGAAAATCCGAGCGGACTAAGCTCTGCCTTTGCGCCCTCGTAAAGTTCATTGAAAATCGGAGTGTAGGAGAGTATCGCATTATGCGCCTTATAGAAAATCATATAGACCGTGCCGCCGTTTTCGTCCTTATGCTTGAGCTTCGTGAAGTCAAAGCCGTATTCCTCGGCGGTTTTGATGACAAGCTGTCTTGTAGCCGTGCTGACTCCCTGTTTATTGTTAAGTGCCATTGAAACTGCCGTTTGTGAAAGATTTAATTTTTTAGCCAGTTCCTTTGCCGTAATTGCCATATTAATCTCCATGAAAATAAAGTTAAAATAAAGTAATATTTACTTAATTATATCTGTTAATTTAGTCTAATTCAAGGTATATTTATCTTGTCAGAAAGCTTAAAGCTATCAAGGAGGATTTTCACATGGCAAAGATTAAACTCGGTTTCGCACCGACAAGAAGAAGCATTTTCAGTGCACCTGCGGCTGTTGAGTACGCAAACTACACAAGAGAGAAATTAAGAGCAATGGGAGTTGAGTTTGTCGATATCGACGACATCGCAGAGGACGGCTTGCTCCACGATGATAACGACAGAATTAAAATCGAAGAGAAATTCAAAAGAGAAAAGGTAGACGGACTTTTCTTTCCGCACGGAAATTTCGGAACGGAATTTGAGGTGGCACGTCTTGCCAAGAACATGAATCTTCCTGTTCTTCTTTGGGGCCCGAGAGACGAGCGCCCAGACGAAAACGGCATAAGACTTCGTGACAGCCAGTGCGGAATTTTCGCGACGGGTAAGGTCTTGAGAAGATTCAGAGTACCGTTTACATATCTTACTAACTGCAACCTTGAGGACAAGGAGTTCGAGGAGGGTGTAAACCGCTTTTTGAGAATCTGCAATGTAGTCAAGACATTCAGAAATATAAGAATTTTACAGATAGGCCCAAGACCGAATGAATTTTGGTCGACTATGTGCAACGAGGGCGAATTACTTGAGAAATACAACATTCAGCTTTCTCCGATTCCGCTCGCAGAGCTCACCGACGCTATGAAA
>CAVBOS010000331.1:0-2020 GCA_963597005.1 Lachnospiraceae bacterium | reverse complement strand
GATATAGAGATTTTCGGCGTAGCCGAGGGAGAACTTTGTGAAATTCTTGAGAGCATCGGCACATTAAAAGATATAACGTCAAGCTTTGAAATATATAATTTGACGGGCTCGAACCTTGATATTACTTTGCCGAGAAACTCCGATAATAATGAAATAAACCCGTTTGTCAGCGAGAAAGAGGCGGCAAAACGCAGAGATTTCACAATGAATACCGTGATGAAAGATGTATTAAGCGGTGAAATTCTTGATTATTTCGGCGGTGTAGACGATATTAAAAACGCTGTAATAAGAGCAACAAGCGAAGATAGTTTGAAAAACGATCCGTTAAGAGTATTTCGTATGGCGGATTTCTGTGCGAGATTCAATTTTACTCCTGATGAGCATACTAAAGAATTAGCAAGCCAAGTCGATTTAAGTGATTTAAAGAGAGAAAGAGTTTTTGAAGAACTAAAAAAAGCACTGATGAAATCAGAAAAGCCTTCGATATTTTTTGAAATACTAAGAGACATAAACGGACTTGATTTTTGGCTTCCTGAATTAAAGGCTTTGATAAACACAGAACAAAATCCAAAATGGCATCCTGAAGGAAATGTATGGAATCACACAATGCTTGTAATAAATGAGGCGGCAAAATTAAAAAGCGAAGCGAAAGAGCCGTTAAATTTTATGATTTCTGCTTTATTTCACGATCTGGGAAAAGCTATCGCAACAACAGTAAAAGACGGTAAAATAATTTCATACGGACACGATGTAAAGGGGGTTGACCTTACAGCTAAAGCGATAAAACGTTTGACAAACAATAAAAGTATATTGAAATATGCGACAAATATGACCGAACTGCACATGCGTCCGAACGGGTATGCCGCTCAAAAATCTTCTCAAAAGGCTTTCAATAAGCTGTTTAATGAGAGCATATGCCCCGAAGATTTACTTCTTCTCTCAAAAGCTGACCACATGGGCAGAAGCAGTTTTTCTGATTACAGTGCGACAGAAGAGAAATTAAAACAAGCTTTGGAGGCATATAATAAACTGATGGCAGAGCCGTACATCACTGGAAAAAACCTAATTGATGCGGGAATTGCACCTGATAAGAATTTCAGCAAATTGCTTGATTTCGCAAACAAGCTGAGACTTTCGGAAGTCCCGTATGAATCGGCTCTCAAACAGGTTATTTCTTTTGCGAAAACTAAGTCTCTGTGAAGTGAAATCGCTTTATTGACATTATCGCATATTTATCATAAAATATACGGTACTTATGTGAACACTTATTCTTCCGGAATCGGAACTGCGGAGGAATGTAATATCAATTGTCAGCCGCTATTAAGCAACCATAATACTCGGCTTGACTAAACAATAACAGTACAAGTTTGTGGGCGGTGAGCACCGCTCACCACGGAGGATTTAATTTTGACAGAGAAAAAAGTTAATAAAGCGCAGAAAGAGAAATCTGCCCAGAATAAAGCCGGAAATCAGCTTGATATGCTTTATTCGTCACTTGCACCCATAGCTCCTGCAAAGAAGCAGTCAGCTTCTAATCGTGTTGCCCAAAAATCAAAGAGCGGCAAGAACACAAAGCCAAAGAAGGTTAAGGAAAACACTGTTTCAGAGCAGTCGGTTTCCAAGGCAAATAAGCCCAAAAACGCAAAGACTGCAAAAGCTAAGCCGATTAAGGAGACAAGAGAACACAAGGATAATGATAAGGCTGAAAAGAACACAACCGTAAAAAAGACCAATTACAACAAAAAGAGTGAGTCCAAAAAAACTTCGGCTCATAACTCACACGCTAAGAATTCTATAAATAATCAGAAGAATTCAGGTGGCAAGCAGAACGGTCAAAACAAGAAGAACGGCAAGAAAAACAGAAAGCAGCTCAAGCCGTCCATAAAGGCATATTTTCTTGGAGGACTGAATGAAATAGGAAAGAACTTCACGGTATTTGAGTGCGAGGACGATATGATTATCGTTGATTGCGGTCTTTCTTTCCCGGATGAAGAAATGCCGGGTATCGATGCGGTTATTC
>CAVBOS010000330.1:0-2031 GCA_963597005.1 Lachnospiraceae bacterium | reverse complement strand
TTCCCGTCTTAATGAAATCGGTAAGAACATTGTTAGAGTTCGAAGCGCAAATAAACTTTGAAATATTTATTCCCATTCTCTTTGCATAGTATGCTGCAAGTATATTACCGAAATTACCGGTTGGAACGACTACATTAACAGGAGAAGAAAGAGACTCAATTTCTCCGTTTTTGTAGAGATCCAAATAAGAAGAAACATAATAGATAACCTGCGGCAAAAGTCTTCCCCAGTTAATCGAATTCGCACTGGAGAACATCATTGAATTATCAGCAAGCGTCTGCTTAATTTCTTTGTTGGTAAATATCTTCTTTACCTGAGTCTGGCAATCGTCAAAATTGCCCTTGACGGCACAAACACAAACATTATTTCCTTCCTGGGTAACCATCTGTCTCAACTGCATAGCACTTACGCCGTTGTCAGGATAGAAAACCATGATTTTGGTGTTTTCAACATCTTTGAAACCTTCCAAAGCAGCTTTTCCTGTATCTCCGGAGGTAGCAACAAGAATAACAGCTGTCTTGCCGTCATAATTTTTCTTCAGCGAAGTTGTTAAAAGATACGGAAGAATCTGAAGTGCCATATCTTTGAATGCACAAGTCGGGCCGTGCCACAATTCCAAGGAATAGATGCTTTTTTCGCCGTCACATATTTTTACCATCTTGATGGGTTCTGAATTTTCGAACTTTTCAGGTGCATATGCGTTATCAACGCAGTAAGCAATCTCTTCGTCGGTGAAATCGGAAAGGTAAAGTTTCAGTATCTCTTTTGCTCTTCCGTAATAATCCATCTCTGCTAAACGAGACAAATCATCCTTGATTGACGGAATCACATCAGGCACGAAAAGACCGCCCTCTTCGGAAATTCCCTGAGAGATAGCCTGAGAAGCTGTTACTTTAAGTTTGTCGTTTCTTGTGCTTTTGTATAACATGGCTGATACCTCCTGGTAATAAATGCTTATTTAGTTTCAGTTAAGCCCAAAGGCAGACCTGATATAGTCGATAGATTCAATTTGTTGCCCTACTGTATGAACAGCAGCAACATCGAATCGTGGTTGCAAATCAAAATTGTTTTTTAGTAAAAACAACTGTGCCGTTTTTATGATTTTAACTTGTTTGGATTTTGTGACAGCCTCAAGCGGATTAGTAAGTCCATTTTTCTTCCTTGCTTTTACTTCAACAAAAACTATAAAATCTTTATCCTTGGCTATTATATCAATTTCGCCAAATCTGCTGTGATAGTTTCTTGCTACTATTTCATAGCCTTGCTTTAAGAGATAATCCGATGTGAAATTCTCAGCTAATTTGCCTGTTGAATTGTCAGGCATTTTTGATATCCTCACTAAGAATTTTTTTAAGGAAAGTTCTTCTGTGTATTTCACAAGGTCCATATTCTTTTAAAGCTTCGACATGAACTTTAGTGCCGTAACCTTTATGCTTGGCAAAGCTGTACTGAGGATATTTTTTATCCATTTCATACATCACCCTGTCTCTGGAAACCTTGGCTAGTATTGATGCTGCCGCTATAGACGGAACCTTTGCATCTCCTTTTACCACAGTTTCGGTGGGAATGTCAAGCATAGGATTACGATTGCCGTCAACAAAAGCAAAATCCGGAGAGATTTGCATATTTTCGACAGCTCTCCTCATAGCAAGAAATGTAGCCTGCAGAATATTGATCTCATCAATTTCTTTCTCAGAAGCCGAGCCTATTCCGTAGGCCACTGCATTTTCAATTATTACATCGAATAACTTCTCTCTTTTCTTCTCGGTTAACTTCTTGGAATCATTCAATCCGTCAATAACTATCCCGTTCGGAAGTATTACTGCAGCTGCATAAACGGGTCCTGCTAAAGGTCCTCTGCCCGCCTCATCGATTCCGCATACATATTCGAAACCTTTTTCTATTGCTGAATTCTCGTATCCGTATGTCATAAAAATACCATTACAATTGTTCAAGTGTTATGTATCCGAGTTTAGCGGATCTGAATTCATCAAGAACGGTTATAGCAGCTCTCTCTGTATTAATCTCGCC
>CAVBOS010000329.1:0-2035 GCA_963597005.1 Lachnospiraceae bacterium | reverse complement strand
CAGCAGAGCACCCGGGTCTTATGCCTGTTGACGACTACGATGTAGCAGGCTTTAATGTCGGTATTGTAGACAAGAAGGACATCATCGACGGCTCCAAGATGGCTGAGGGCGATGTTATCATCGGTATTGCATCTTCAGGCGTTCACTCCAACGGATTCTCTCTCGTAAGAAAGGTATTCGATGTAACAGAGGAGAACCTCAAGGTTTATTATGATGAGCTCGGCTCTACTCTTGGAGAGGCACTTCTCACACCTACAAAGATCTATGTTAAGTCTGTTCTCGGCGCAATCGAGGCAGCAGACGTCAAGGCTGTTTCTCACATCACAGGCGGCGGCTTCTATGAGAATGTTCCGAGAATGATGACAGAGGGCTTCACAGCTAAGATTAACAAGGCAGCTGTTCCTGTTCTTCCTATTTTCAATCTTCTTCAGAAGGTCGGAAACATTCCTGAGAGAGATATGTACAATACTTTCAACATGGGCGTTGGTATCGTAATGGCTGTTTCTCCTGAGACTGCAGATAAGGCTATTGCCGCAATCGAGGCAGCAGGCGAAAAGGCAGTTGTTCTCGGTGAGGTCGTCAAGGGTGACGAGGGGGTAATCCTTTGCTAAACATCGGTGTTTTGGTTTCGGGTGGCGGAACTAACCTTCAGGCGCTTATCGATGCCGAAAAAAGAGGAGAGATTAAGAACGGAAAAATCTCCCTTGTTATTGCAAGCCGCTCAGACGCTTATGCACTCGAGCGTGCAAAGAACAACGATATTAAGACAGAAGTGCTTTTGAGAAAGAGCTTTGAGTCGACAGACGCTTACAGCGATGCTCTCTTGGAAATACTCGAGAAGAACAACATAGACCTTGTTGTTCTTGCGGGCTTTATGACTATCATAAGCTCAAAGGTACCTTCGGTTTACAAGAACAAAATAATCAATATTCATCCGGCTTTGATTCCGTCCTTCTGCGGTAAGGGCTTTTACGGACTTCATGTCCACGAGGCGGCTCTCGAAAGAGGCGTTAAGCTCAGCGGCGCTACCGTTCACTTCGTAAACGAGGTTTGCGACGGCGGCCCGATTATCATTCAGAAGGCAGTTGAAGTTAAGGATGACGACACTCCCGAGACTCTCCAGAAGAGAATTATGACCGAGGCAGAGTGGAAAATTCTCCCCAAAGCAGTTTCGCTTTTCTGCGAGGGCAAGCTAAAGGTCGAGGGAAACAGAGTAATCGTCAGCGAATAATAAATTGTGAGGAACTAAATGGAAACTAAGTGCATTGCAAAAGAGCTTGAAAATAATTCCTATCCCGGAAGAGGCATAATCATCGGTACATCAAAGTGCGGAAAGTATGCTGTAATCGGATATTTCATCATGGGCAGAAGCGTAAACTCGAGAAACAGAGTTTTCATCACTGAGGGCGAGGGCATCAGAACAGAGGCTTTCGATCCATCCAAGCTTTCAGACCCGTCCCTTGTCATTTATGCTCCCGTTAAGGTTCTGGGCGAGACAACGGTAGTAACAAACGGTGACCAGACAGATACCGTTTATGATTATCTCAAGGAGGGCAAGACTTTCGAGGAGGCACTTCGCACAAGATGCTATGAGCCTGACGAGCCTACCTTCACGCCGAGAATTTCAGGTGTTGTTGTCCGCCATGACAATACATTTGACTATAAGCTTTCTATTTTGAAGTCCAGCGAGGGCAACGGTGACTACCACGAGAGACAGTTCTTCGAGTATCAGGCACAGTCCGGAATCGGACACTTCATTCACACATATAAGTGCGACGGCAACCCGAGAATCCCGTCATTCGAGGGCGAGCCTGAGAGAATAAGAATGTTCGGCGATATCGAGGAGTTCACAAATACTCTTTGGAACAGCCTCAACGAGGACAACAAGGTTTCTCTTTTCACAAGATTTATCAATCTTGAGACAGGCGAGACCGAGACAAGAATCATCAACAAGAACAAGTAAGAGAGGAAATATATCATGGCAAAAGAGCTTGAGTTAAAATACGGCTGTAACCCCAACCAGAAGCCTTCCAAG
>CAVBOS010000328.1:0-2038 GCA_963597005.1 Lachnospiraceae bacterium | reverse complement strand
TTGGCCACATCATGATTGGTGCAGAGATGGTAGGAGAGCGTATCCGTACGATTCAAGCGTGACGGAAGTGCCGACAAGGTACGATATGTTACAGTGTGAGATAGCCGCCTATCTTCTTAACAAAAGAGGAGCAGAGGGACAGACGAGTCACACAGAGAACGGTATCACGAGAAACTACGGCGGCGCAGATGTGCCCGAAGCTATGTTGTCGGCTGTTATTCCGAGAGTAGGGATGATGTCATGAGAACATTAAAGCGGAACAGAGTTAAGTGTTATTACGCTTGTTATGAGGGCGAGAAGCTTGTAACCAATGTCGAGGGGTATTATACGGGAGAAAAGGAACTAACCTATTCTAAGCCCGTTATGCTTATGGCGAACATCTCACAGGCAACAGGTTTATCGTCAACAGAGCAGTTCGGCGGTAATTTGGACTATGACAAGTCGATAGTGCTTGATATATGCCCTAAAGGTTTTGATGAGTACAGCAGATTATGGATAGACACAATGCCGACGCTCAACAAAGACGGAACAACGGACACACCTCACGATTATACCGTAAAGCGAATTGCAAGAAGCTTAAACAGCATATCGATAGCCGTAGCAAAGGTGAACACACAGAATGAAAGAAATTGAAATCACACTTGACACGAAGTCGATAACAAAGGCAATCAAAGAGATAGAACGCTACAAGAAGTCGCTTGATACGAAAGCAGAGAAATTAAGAGTCAGAATAGCGGAGCTTGTGAAAGAGAGAGCACAAAGCGGTTTTGACGGTTCTGTAGTCAGCGTGAACAAGTACACAGGTGACGGATACACTTCTGATATAGAAGTCACTTGGGAAGACGAGGACGAAAAGAGCGTGCTTGTTGTGGCAAGAGGTGACGAAGTAGCTTTTATCGAGTTTGGAGCAGGCATTCACTTTAACGGAACGGGTTCACCTCATCCTGACGGTGAAAGACTTGGTTTGACAATCGGTTCTTACGGTGAGGGCAAAGGAAACCGAGATTTTTGGGTATACTACAACGGAGAAGACCATAAGGAATATACATACGGTACGCAGTCGACAATGCCGCTTTACAGAGCACTTTGTGACGTGGCAGACGATTTAGTGACGATAGCAAGGGAGGTGTTCGCAGATGATTGATTTAGAAGCAAAGATATTTACATGCTGTTATGAAGAGGTCATCAAAGAATATCCGAATTGTGACGTTACAAGTGAATATGTGAATTCGCCAAGCAAGATGCCGCACGTGAGCATAGTCGAGAAAGACAACGCCGTGTGGAGAAACACCTCAGATGAGATAACAGAAAATCACGTAGCACTCACATACGAAGTCAATGTGTATTCCAATAAGACAACGGGAAAGAAAACCGAAGCAAAGGCGATTTTCGCAGTCGCTGATAAAGCTTTGGAAGACATGGGACTCAGAAGAACATCACTGAATGAGTCACCGAATTTATACGACACATCAATTTACAGGCTAACGGCACGGTATAAGTGCGTAGCCAACAATGATTTTATTTTCAGGAGGTAAAATATTATGGGTAAGGGTATAAACTCATATTCAACACAGCTTGCTTATGCTGACGTAACAGGCAACGCTCTTAAGCCGACCGACTTCAAGAGAGTTATCCGTATTAAGGACTACGGAGACCTCATGGGAGCACCTGAGAACCTCGAGACTACAGACCTTGAGGACTCAATGACCACCAACACCCCGGGTATCAAGCAGGCAGATGCACTCGAATTTACATATAACTATACGAAAGAAAATTATACCGCCGCAAAGAAGCTTGAGGACGGCAAGGAGCACGCTTTTGCACTTCACTTTAACGGTACTTTTGCAAGCACTGCCGCAGATGCCGCAGTAACCTCAGAGGGTTCAGAAGGTGTGTTCTACTTCTTGGGCACTCTCTCCGTTGGTATTTCAGGCGCAGGAGTAAACGAGGTTCGAGAGGGTACAATCACCATTTCTCAGTCAACTGAGATTTACGACTCAATCACAGCACTTAACACCGCACAGGGCTGGTCTAAGGG
>CAVBOS010000327.1:0-2048 GCA_963597005.1 Lachnospiraceae bacterium | reverse complement strand
GTTAAGTCTTTTAATATCGTGAAATTTAAGATAGCAGTTCAAAGTGCGAAGCGCCGCACCGTGAGAAACGATGACTATTGTCTCTCCGTCCTTTGCGATTTTGAGCACACTCTCAAAGGCAGACGACATACGGTCATAGACCTCGGTCATTTTTTCTCCGTCGGGCGGAGCAAAGTCATAGGCTTTCTCGTTCCAATTTTTCGCCTGTTCGGGGAAAAGTATCGGAATATCGCTCCACGAAACCTTCTCTATCTTTCCTGCGTGAATCTCTCTGAAATCATCAACGGGGATTATCTCGTTGTCGTGAAAACGGTTAACCGCCTCGGCAGTTGCAACAGCTCTGCCGAGGGGGCTTGTGTAAATATAATCGTATTTTATGTTTCTGAATCTAACAGAGAGCAAATCAAGCTGAATTTTTCCGTTCTCCGATATGGGAGTATCTATCGAGCCCTGAAAATATCTTGCCAAATTTCCCTCTGTCTGACAATGCCTTACAAGGTAAATTTTTACCACGGCTTTATGCCTCCGACAATCTCGTTTATCGACTTAATTCCCTTGGAATCAAGCCATTCATTAAGTCCCTTTGTTATCTTAAGCGGAGCATACGGGTCGGTGAAAAGAACCGTACCAATCTGAACGGCACTTGCGCCGGCAAGCATCATCTCGACAACGTCCTGCCAAGTGGAAATACCGCCCAAGCCGATAACGGGCACCTTTACCTTAGAAGCTACCTGCCAAACCATTCTGATTGCTACAGGAAGAACAGCTGGGCCCGAAAGTCCGCCAGTGTTGTTTCTGATAATCGGTCTGCCCGTGTTAATGTCTATTCTCATACCTGTGAGAGTATTGATGAGAGAAAGACAGTCAGCACCCGCTGCCTCTGCGGCAAGAGCCATCTCTGTGATGTCGGTGACATTCGGTGAAAGCTTGACCATAAGCGGCTTCTTTGTGTTCTTTCTTACACCGCTTGTAATTTCCGTTACGCCCTCGACTGTAGTTCCGAACTGAGCACCGCCAGCCTTGACATTAGGACAGGAAATGTTAAGCTCAATCATATCAACATCGGTATCGTCAAGCCTTGCCGCCATCTCGAAGTAATCTTCGGGATTTGAGCCTGCAATATTTGCGATAATTCTCGTGTTCTGCTGTGTGAGCCAAGGCAAATCGTTCTCGATAAAATGGTCGACGCCGGGATTCTGAAGACCAACGGCATTGAGCATTCCGCCCGGAGTCTCAGTGACTCTCGGTGCGGGGTTACCGGGGCGAGCCTTGAGAGTAGTTCCCTTGCAGGAAATTCCGCCAAGCTCGGAAAGCGGATAAAATTCAGAATATTCTCTGCCGAAGCCGAAGGTGCCTGAAGCGGCGATGAGTGGATTAGCAAAATCAACTCCGCATACGTTAACTCTTAAATCTGCCATCAGTAAACCACCTTTCTGTAATCGAAAACAGGACCGTCCTTGCAGACGTGACCGTTATATTCGTTGCCGTCCTCGTCCTTGAGCTTTACTGCACAACCAAGACATGCACCGATACCGCAAGCCATTCTCTCCTCAAGAGAAATCTGGCACTCGATTCCCTTTTCCTCTGCAAGCTTTGCAACAGCCTTAAGCATGGGAGTAGGGCCGCAAGCGTAGATTATATCCGGGTTTTCGTCCTTAATAAGATCGATTACAAGACCGTGATAGCCGTATGAGCCGTCATCGGTTGCAATTCTCACGTCAGCACCTGTTTTCTTGAAGTCATCCTCAAGAATTACTGCCTTTTTGTTTCTGAAGCCGAGTGCAACGGTAGCGTTTTCGCCGTAGAACTTAGCCGCCGCAAGAAGCGGAGGAACACCGATACCACCGCCCACAAAAACAGCCTTTTTGTTCTTGTCTTCAAGCTTGAAGCCGTTTCCGAGGGGAGCGAGAACATCGAGCCACTGCTCCTTCTGATAGTCGGCAAGCTGAGCCGTGCCCGAGCCTCTTATCTGGAAAACAAGGCGAAGAGTTCCTCTTTCGGGGTCTGCGTCACAAATGGAAATCGGACGGCGAAGCGTTCTTCCGGGA
>CAVBOS010000326.1:0-2082 GCA_963597005.1 Lachnospiraceae bacterium | reverse complement strand
TGAATTAACTACCTTTTCCCAACCTTTGATTTCTTGCACCTCATCGAGAACAGATAGGTCTTTCCCTCCGGTGAAAGACGTTCTTTCAACTCTGCGTACATCTGCTTCGCCGTCATATCCTCATATTCCATTGAGTCATAACGACAGCTGACAATGCGTTCCTTCGGAATATTCCGCTGTGTTTTCAGCTGTTCAATAATCATTTTCAGAATCGTTGATTTACCGCAGCGGCGCACCCCAGTAAGGATTTTTACAAATGGCGTATCCACATAAGCCATAATCTTATCTACATACAAAGGTCTGTAAATCATTGTGACCACCTCCGTTTGTAAATAGTGTACCGCAATATCCATCATAATTCAAGTAGTTTTGCGATTACAAACCGCAAAACTTTTCAGCAAATCATTCTATTGCGGATAACACATCAAAAAAGCAAGAGAAGCTACCTTTCTTAGCCTCTCTCGCTTTATTACTTATATTCTGAATTTATTCCTCTTCCTCATCGTCCTCGTCTTCCTCAGTGACAAGGCTGTTTCCGTTAGGAACCATAATATTTATTAGCTTGTTGTGGTTAATTATTTCAGCGAATGTATGAGAACCGCCGTCCTCTCCGTCAAGAGTCCACGGCACTTCGCCGTTTTCGCTCTCGATTTCAATTCTAGACGCCTTACCCATATACACCAAATCACAAGGATTGTGTGATAAAAGCGACTGAATAATTTTGTTTGTTTCTATTGGATTGCTTGACTTTCTGACAAGTACAACCTCGAATTTACCGTCATTAAACTCGACATTTTCGCCCGTGATATTTTTTATTCCGCCGACAGACTCCGAGTTTGTTATCATGCCGTACATGAAGTCGCCTTCTATCACTTCATCGTCAACAGTAATCTTTAATTTGTAGGTCTTGATGTCAAAAAGGCTCTTTGCTCCCTCGATTATGTAAGCGGCATGTCCGAGAACATTCTTCATGTCCTGTGCGGTTTTATACGAAACCTCCGTGAACAATCCGAACGCCGCCACATAGACAAAATATCTGCCGTTGAGCGAACCGATATCGCATGCAAACTCATTGCCCTCAATGGCATCAGCTGTCGCTTTTCTTACGCTTGTGCACGAAAGTCCGAGCGAATGAGCAAAGTCGTTTGTGCTTCCTGCAGGAATATAACCGACAGTCGGATTAAACCCCGACTTTATAACTCCCGAGGTGACCTCGTCAAGAGTTCCGTCTCCACCGTAGCAGACGATTTTTTTGTATTCGCCGGCCTTTTCCTTTACCTTGCGATAAGCGTCACCCTTATCCTGACTAAGATATATTTCAGGCATTATTCCCCTCTCGGAAAAGGTGTTGACTATCTTTATGATTTTAACTCCGGGATTTCCTCTTCCCGCCTTCGGATTTATAACAAGCATTGTATCAGACATGGCATTATTCCCCCAATTTATATATTTAAATATTTTGAACAAATCCAATAAATATGCGGATTTTCAAGATTCAAAAGTCTTTACATTCTGTCATTTATAACTTATAATATTAAATCGTATAGTTAAAGATTAGTTAAAATTAAGCCATAATCTTTATATCAATTTTATAATTATTTTTTTAACAAACTGTTAAAAAGGATTGACAAACATGAAAAATATTTTTATCTACGGTGACAGAGATAATTTAAAAAATTATGTTGAAGCGGTCGAGCTGACGGGCGGAAAAGCCGTTTGCTCATTTGATATAAACGACAGTCTTGGTTGTGACGGACTTCTCATTTCGGGCGGAGCAGACATCAACCCCAAGCGTTACGGTCAAGAAAACACCGCAAGCGTTGGAATTGATGACACAAGAGACGAAGCTGAGTTTAAGCTTGCAAAGATTTTTTACGAAGCAAAAAAGCCGATTCTCGGAATTTGCAGAGGACATCAGGTTCTTAATGTATTTTTCGGCGGTCAGCTTTGCCAGCATATAGAGAGTGCCGACAGACACTCAAGAAAAGCCGATGAAGACGACAAGGTTCACGGTGTAACGGCGAAAAAAGGAAGCTTTCTTTATGAGCTTTACGGCGAAAATTTCTCTGTAAATTCCTCACA
>CAVBOS010000325.1:0-2082 GCA_963597005.1 Lachnospiraceae bacterium | reverse complement strand
CTTGTCGCTTGAAAGCCGAAAATGTCTTATTTGCGGAAAGCCAGCAAAGGAGTGCTCACGAAGCCGCACGCATACCGTAGCCGAGCTTCAGGCTCGCACAAAGGAACTTTTGAAAAGCGAAATTGACAGCCTCGACGCTCTCACAATCGCTAAACAGGCAACAAGAGCACTTCTCTATGAGGTGACGACAACACCGAAGCCGGGACTTGTCGACAGAAGAAATACGGGAAGTCATAAGGATATGGATAGTTTCACCTTTATGAGCAGTGCCGCAACGCTTTTTCCCTATTTTCAAAAATGTGCAGAAAAGGGTATAAACGACTCTTTCGAGGGCATATCTCCCAAGGAAACATTTAATGCAATAAGACCTTATGGCAAGCAAGCCGAAAACGATATGCTCTTCGCAACAAACGGGGTGAATACCCATAAAGGCGCAATTTTCTCTGTAGGGCTTGCTTGTGCGGCACTCGGAAGATTATCGCATAAGGAGAGAAAAGACCCGTCAAAGGTACTCTCTGAATGTGCAAAAATGACCGAGGGACTTACCAAAAACGACTATTCCAAAGTTAACGAGCCGAAAACGGCAGGACAGAAGTTCTTTAAGGAATATGGTGTTTTGGGTGTTCGTGGTCAGGCAGAAAACGGATTCCCCGCCGTTTTGAATGTCGGCTTGCCGATTCTCGAAAAGGGACTTGAAAGAGGACTTGACAACGACCGAGCTGGTGCGGCGGCGCTTCTTGGCATGCTCTGCGCAGACGACGACACAAATATGATTTCAAGAGGCGGAAGAGCACAACAGCAGAGAACTACCGAAGAAATAACAAAGCTTCTTGAAGAAAATCCCTACCCCGATAACGAGACTTTAATCAAGCTTGACGATGAATTCATCAGCAAAAATCTTTCCCCAGGCGGAAGTGCCGATTTACTCGCACTCAGCTGGCTTTTACACTTTTTTAAAACGGAGGAAAACTAATGGCAGATTACGGAATAACTCAGGTATATCCGAGTGATAAAAGACTTATGCAGGGCGTGGACGAGCTCTTGCTCGCCGAGGGAATACGCAGAGACGCAAACCTTGACTATACCTGTGCGATATGCGATGAAATGGGAAAACCAATAGCAACGGGAAGCTGTTTCGGAAATACTCTTCGCTGTTTTGCCGTCAGTCACGAGCATCAGGGCGAGGGACTTTTGAATCAGGTTATTTCCCATTTGATAGAATACCAGTGTGAAAGAGGAAATCTGCACCTGTTCCTTTATACAAAAGAAAAGTCGGCTAAATTTTTCGGTGACCTCGGCTTTTATGAAATTGCAAGGGTTGACGGAACGCTTGTGTTTATGGAAAACAGACGTGAAGGTTTTTCGTCATATCTCAGAAAGCTTGAGAAAACAAAGCGTGAGGGAAAAAGTGCCGCACTCGTCATGAACGCAAATCCGTTCACACTCGGACATCAGTACCTTGTCGAAACAGCCGCAAAGAACTGCGACACACTCCACCTTTTCATAGTAAGCGAGGACGCAAGCCTTGTGCCGTTCTCCGTGAGAAAAAAGCTTGTAAGAGTGGGAGTTTCTCACCTTGATAACGTTGTGCTGCACGACAGCGGCCCGTATATTATCTCAAACGCAACATTCCCAAGCTATTTCTTAAAAGATGAAGCCGACGTGATTGATAATCACGCAAAACTGGATATAGCCGTGTTCAAGAAAATCGCCGCATCGCTGGGAGTTACCGCAAGATACGTAGGAGAAGAGCCGACAAGCGTGGTAACGGGAGCATATAACCGCATCATGAGCGAGGAACTTCCGAAAGCGGACATCGAGTGCGTTATAATAAAGCGAAAAGAAGAAAACGGCAAGCCGATAAGTGCAAGTACAGTAAGAACATGTCTAAAAAATGATGATTTTGAGACACTAAAAACACTTGTACCGAAAACGACCTATGATTTCTTTGTGAGCGATGAGGCAAAACCTGTAATTGAAAGAATTAAGAATAGCGAAAACGTTGTACATTATTAATCAGTAAAACAAAACACAAAAGTTTTTGCCACGCTTTTTACAAAAAGCGTGCGGGTGTGGGCAGAG
>CAVBOS010000324.1:0-2089 GCA_963597005.1 Lachnospiraceae bacterium | reverse complement strand
ATACAATCGGACTTGCGGCAGGCGTTGTCGGTACGCTCATTGCTGTATCAAAGCTTTTTGACGGCTTTACCGATATTTTCTTCGGCTCGATGATAGATAAGACCCACAGCAAAATGGGTAAGGCAAGACCGTGGATGATTTACGGCTACATCGGCTGTGCAATCACACTTGTCGGTGTGTTCGCAGTTCCAACAAGCCTTGGTACGACTGCTCAGTATGCTTGGTTCTTTATCGCTTATACCTTGCTTAACGGTGTTTTCTACACAGCAAACAATATTGCTTATTCGGCACTCACCTCGCTTGTCACAAAGAACAGCAAAGAGCGTGTTCAGATGGGCTCATACAGATTCATCTTTGCTTTCGGCACAAGCCTTTTGATTCAGTCCGTTACAGTTCAGTTTGTTGAGGTTTTGGGCGGCGGCGCAGCTGCATGGAGAACAGTTGCTATCATTTATGCAATCATCGGTCTTATTGTCAACACAATCTCTGGCTTTTCCGTTAAGGAGCTTTCCGAGGAGGAGCTTAATGAAGGTAAATCTGACGGAGCAGAGGAAAAGTACGGACTTGTCGAGGCTTTCGGACTTCTCGTCAAGATTAAGTTCTACATGATGATTTGCGGAACCTATATTCTTCAGCAGCTTTACAGCGCAATGATCGGTGTAGGTATCTACTACATGACATGGGTTCTTCACAACACAGGTCTTTACAGCGTATTCTCTTGGGCAGTTAACATTCCGCTTATCATTTCTCTTATTTTCACTCCTGCACTTGTCGGTAAGTGGAAGGGCATGTACAAATTAAACCTTCGTGGCTATATGCTCGCTTGTGTCGGCAGAGGTCTTGTAGTTGTAGCAGGATGGATGGGAAGTGTTCCGCTTATGCTTCTCTTCACAGCGATTGCCGCTTTAGGTCAGGGCCCTTGGCAGGGCGACATGAATGCTGTTATAGCATCTTGCTCAGAGTACACTTACCTAACTCAGGGCAAGCGTGTTGACGGAACTATGTATTCCTGCACTTCCTTTGGTGTTAAGGTTGGCGGCGGTATCGGTACTGCTATCACAGGCTGGCTTTTACAGGCAGCGGGTTATGTCGGAACAGCTACAACACAACCTGATTCGGCAATTAATATGATTAGCATGATGTATCTTGTGATTCCGTTTGTAATTGAGATTTTAATCACATTTGTCCTCTCGAGAATGAAGGTCGAAGAGGCTTGTGAGAAAATTAAAAAGGAAAAAGGCATTGCCTAAGTTCCTGATATGTGTAATACTTTGAAGTCAAATTGAGTACGAGTGGGAGGCGCCTTTTGAAGCTGGGAAAATAGAAGGCGTCTCCCGATTCTTTGATTAAAAAATGTCGGATTTTGGCAAATATAGCTAAAAAATTCATTAACAAATGTCGGCTCATATTAAAATGTTCCTCTTGATAATTATCCCGACAGTGCTAAAATGAAGTAGAGCTAAGCTCTATAAGTAATATGCGAAAGGGTGGATTAACATGAAGATAAACGAAATTATAAATTTGATTAAAAACGGTGAGTATGATGATAAGCTGCTCGATATTTATGTCGATTCGGCAAAAATCGAATACCAGCGTGAAAGATATAAGAAAGCACTTGAGGCTTTCAAAACCTGTTACGGTGATGCAGACGTTTCTGTTTACAGTGCACCGGGCAGAAGTGAAATCGGAGGCAATCACACCGACCATCAGCACGGTGAGGTTTTGGCGGCATCCGTAAACAGCGACGCTATCGCAGTAGTTGAAAAAATTGACGAGCCGTGGGCATATGTTATTTCTCACGGTTTTGAGCAGATAAAGGTTTCTCTAGGCAACCTCGAGAAAATTGACGAGGAAGAGGAAAGTACGACTGCACTTATCCGTGGTGTGCTTGCGAAAATTAAAGAGAACGGTCACGTTGTGGGCGGATTTAAAGCATATATCACAAGTGATGTTCTTATCGGTTCTGGCCTTTCTTCTTCGGCTGCATTTGAAACGTTGCTTGGAACGATAGTTTCGGGCGAATACAATAACGGAGAAATATCTGCAATTGAAATAGCTCAGATAGGACAGTTTGCCGAGAATGTATATT
>CAVBOS010000323.1:0-2090 GCA_963597005.1 Lachnospiraceae bacterium | reverse complement strand
ATATATAAAGGAAAGGGCGAAGATGCCCTTGTGGTTATGCCGGGGCTTGCCTTTACCAAAAATCGAGACAGATTAGGATATGGCGGTGGCTATTATGACAGATTTTTAGACAATAATGATTGCTGTACTGTTGCAGTAGCTTTTGATACCCAAATTATTGATTTTATACCAAATGAACCACATGATAAAAAGCCGAGCATAATCATTACGGATAAAAGAACCATTCACCAAAAAATCAAAAATCATGTATAACTTAAATAGCACAACTTTTCAAATAAATTACTTGTAATTTTTCAAGCTATAAATTATAATAAGCAGGTCTTTTTGAGCAAAAAACTCAAAAAGATTCTTAATTCGACTTGAGTTAGCGACATCTAACCCATTTGCTGAGTAAATTTAACTCTGATTATATCTATTTTGAATGTAGTTATGACACCTTCTATGAATTTGATAAAATACAAACAATTAGGACTTTAATCAAATTTGCGAAAGTTTAGCACAAAAATATTTTTAAATGCAACAATTTTCGCTTGAAAATGACTAAAATCTGTTGTATTATGACCTTGAAGTGAAGGCGAACAAACTACAATTTCGGAGGTAACCACCTTGAAACGAATTCATAAGCTATCACTGTGCTGCGCACTGGTGTTAATAGCTTTTGTAGCTTGTTTAACAGCCACCGTAGCATACGCTGACGAAACAAAAACAATTTCAAAACAGTTTAGCATCTCTCTCGACGACCTTAAACCGTCCCAGTTTTCCATGGCTTCTGCCAACGGAGTTTATTATAATTCCTATCGCGACGGTTTAAACGACAACCAAAAGATTCTTTATGATAATCTGAAGAGTTTTTTCTTGAACTCAAACGGATTACCTAAAGAATACACAACCAATACGCTTGCCATTTCCACATCTCAGGTTGGTATTGATTACTCAATAAGCTATGATGAGGATTACAGTGCGGCGGCTGATACATTATGGGATGAAATAAAACCCGACTATTCTTATGCGTTTTTCTCGTTTATTTTCGATTACCCACAAGCATTCTGGACAAACAAGGTAAATATTAACGCAAGCTTTTCGGTAAACACAACATCCCATATTGTTTGGGTTAAGCAGTGTAAGTTTTCTTTCACACTGATTAGCAGTGATTATTCGAGTTTGATAAGCACTTACAATTCTAATATCACTGCAGCGGCGGCTAAGATTGCGTCTAACGCAATAACCACATACGATTTGGTGAAGGGCATTAATGATTATCTTTGCGAAACCTGTACCTACAATACATATGCTGCAGTGTATGGCGGAGACTCATATAAGTATGCGCATTCATCAGGTGAAGTGTTTGCTTCATCCACTCATTCTGTTGTATGTGACGGTTACGCAAAATCCTATAAGGCTCTTGCTAATCTGTTGGGAGTAGATTGTGCGATAGTTGTCGGCTACGGAAACGGCGGAACTCACGCATGGAACGATGTTCGACTCGGCAATTATTGGTATCCTGTAGATTCCACCTGGAATGACAGCACAAATTCCGATAAATATCTGCTTCAAGCGGTTTCTTCGTTCTTAAGCACTCACACCGAGGTTGAAGATCAGATAAGCACCAGCGGAAATATATCTTTCACTTTTCCCACTTTAAACACAAAAACCTACAAGGAGCAGTGTTTAGCAGACGGTCATAAGTATATTATGGCAAGTGACGGTTCTTATGTTTGCGATTATTGCAACGAGAAGAAAACAGTCACTCATACTCACACCGCCGCAACTGCTGTTAAAGAAAATATAATAGATCCTACATGTACGACTGACGGTTCATATGATTCCGTTGTTTATTGTTCTAGCTGTAAAGAAGAAATCTGCCGTGAGACAGTTTCTGTTCCTAAGCTTGGTCATAGTTATAAAGTAACTTCAGCAGCTGTAAGTGCTACATGTACAAAGGACGGAAGAACTGAGATTTCAATTTGCTCTGTTTGTGGAGATATCATAGGCGGCAAAACAATTCCCGCAACAGGTCACACAGCGGGCGAGGCAGTTAAAGAAAATGTTGTTGAAGCCACTTGTGAAAAAGACGGTTCCTATGATTCGGT
>CAVBOS010000322.1:0-2098 GCA_963597005.1 Lachnospiraceae bacterium | reverse complement strand
CTTCTCGCCCGCTTCGTTGTACCAGCCGTCAAAATTATATGTTTCGCCGCCAACCGTCATAGTCTCGGGATAGCTTCCGCTTGTGCCTGTCGGTGCTTTGTTAGTCTTTACAACGCTTTCGCTCATCTTGTAGTTCTTAGCGTCGACCTGCTTCTGCGTGCCGTCTGGGAGTGTGACCCAGAAGACAGCAGCATAAACCTTGCTTGTCTTGACGGAAATCTTACAGTCGATGTGCTTATCGGGGCTTGTACCGTTGTCTTTAGAAATCTTGTACGGTATCAGGTAAATCGCTTCGATATCGTCCTCGCTGAGTTCTACTCCAAGCTCGTTTTCAAGCTGTGTCTTGTATGCTCTGTAAATCGACTTGTAGTCAGAAGCATAGCTTGCCTTCGGCATAAGCCAAGAGCCGTCGTCCTGCTTGACCATTGCACTTGTCATTCCCTGGACATACTGACCGGGGTTGAAGATATTCTTATTATTCACCCAGGTTGCACCGTTTGTTAGAACCGTGCCGTTGCCTACGGAAGAATCGCACCACTCGGAAGTATCATTACTGTCGGGGTCGCTTGTCGGTGTTTTCAGATAGTAAATCTGTGCCGACTCAGGCTTAGCCGCTGTGACCGTAAGTGTGATATTGTCGGTGTTTTTCTGTGAACCGTAATAAGAATTTGTATAGTAACTGACACTCAGCGTATATGTACCCGTAGCAACCGAAGACGCAACATTAATCGTGTAGCTATAAGTGTAGCCATTATTAGAAGACGAAACTGTTATTCTGCTCTCACTCGGCAAACAGCTAGTAAGGCTGACATTATAAATATAGTTACTCTTTGAAACAGACTGACTTTTGCCCTGTTCAACGCTGTAGCTGTAAGAGCTTGCAGTCTCGACAGTATCGTACATGCCAAGTTCGTTCATCTTTGTCTCAAGAGAAGCGTTCTGCTCGTCTGTGAACTCGTCCATAAGTGCGGATTCTTCGTCAGTCATGTTTTCGAGTGCCGACTTCATCTCGTCAGCTGTCGTGATAGCAATAAGTCTGTTAAAAAGTGCTTCTGCATCGCTTATCGGCTCGCTTTCTTCACTTTCCTCACTGCTCTCGGAGCTTTCTTCGCTCGATTCTGTCTGAGAACTCTCTTCGCTATCTTCGCTCTCTTCACTATCCTCACTGACTTCACTCGATTCGCTCTCTTCAGAAGAAAATTCTTCTTCGGACTGCGATTCTTCGTCAATCGACTGCTCGTCTGGGAGAGAAATGCTCTCTGATGAAGACAACACCTCATCATCTGCAGCCGCTGTCAGCGGAATTACGGTAGTAAGACAAAGCACACACATGAATAGCGCCGCAAGCCTTGTCGGAACCCCTCTCAAGTTCCTCTTTGTTTCTTTCATTAAATTACCTCCCGATTCAATTTTCGGCACAAAGTGCTAAAAGTAACTGTTCAGTAAAATCTCCTAAAAGCAAAAAAGCCTTTGAACATAATTCTTATTATGTTCCGCCGTAAAACAAAAAAGCCGTACTCTTAAAACACAAGAGAACGGCTTAGGTTAATATTTGTACTAATATTGGTACTTTGAAGAAAAAGGACAGAAATCCGGTTACTTTTAATTCCAAAAACGCAATTTTAATTTGATTATATTTTTGATTTATATAAATTTTTAGAAGTTTTTTCGTTTAAAACACCTATATGGGTATTGACAATTTATAAGTGAGTGCTAAAATAAATACATCTAGGCGAACCGAGGGATGCATACCTGTCGACACAAAAAATCACAAAGCAAGTGAGATTTGTGCGATAAGGGTGTGCCGTTTGCCGTCTCCTGACATAATAAGAATTATGTTGGGATATTTTTTTGTAGCAAAACAAGCCCGAGGCACTCGATTTTTCTCAAATGCTCACTCGAGTTTGTCTTGATATATATTCTTGTGGTATCAATACTGCTGTGCCCTAAAACATCGGCAAGCTTTGCAATATCCTTATCCAAATTGTAAAACGACCTTGCAAAAAGCTTTCTTAAATTGTGCGGAAAAACTTTGCTTTCCTGCACGCTTGCTTTTTTGCAGAGTGATTTCATGGCATACCATATCGCCTTTCGTGAG
>CAVBOS010000321.1:0-2107 GCA_963597005.1 Lachnospiraceae bacterium | reverse complement strand
GTACAAGCAGCCGCTCCTCGAGTTCTCCGGTTCTTGCGCAGGTTGTGCAGAAACAGCATATGCAAGAATAGTAACTCAGCTCTTCGGCGACAGAATGTATATTTCTAACGCAACAGGTTGTTCCTCTATCTGGGGTGGTCCTGCTGCTACATCTCCTTACACAACAAACAAGGCTGGTCACGGTCCTGCATGGGCTAACTCACTCTTCGAGGATAACGCTGAGCACGGCTTCGGTATGTACCTCGGACAGAAGGCTATCAGATCAAGACTTGTAGCTAAGGTTGAGGCTCTCTCCGCTAAGGACGAGGCTCCTGAGGCTGTTAAGACTGCTGCTGCAGAGTATCTCGCAACACTCGAGGACGGTTCTAAGAACCAGGCTGCTACAGCTGCTCTTGTCTCTGCTCTTGAGGCTTGTGGCTGCGACGAGGCTAAGGAGATTCTTAAGTCCAAGGAATATCTCTCCAAGAAGTCCGTATGGGTCTTCGGTGGTGACGGATGGGCATACGATATCGGCTTCGGCGGTGTTGACCATGTTCTCGCTTCCGGTGAGGATATCAACATCATGGTCTTCGATACAGAGGTTTACTCCAACACAGGCGGACAGGCTTCCAAGGCTTCCCAGATCGGTCAGGTAGCACAGTTTGCTGCTGCAGGTAAGGAAATCGCTAAGAAGTCACTCGCTGAGATCGCTATGTCTTACGGCTATGTTTATGTAGCACAGGTTGCTATGGGTGCTGACCAGAATCAGACTCTCAAGGCAATCAAGGAGGCAGAGGCTTATCACGGCCCGTCACTTGTTATCTGCTATGCTCCTTGTGAGATGCACTCCATCAAGGGCGGTATGACAAACTGCCAGTCCGAGATGAACAAGGCTGTTAAGGCTGGTTACTGGAATATGTTCAGATTCAACCCGGCAGCTAAGGCAGAGGGCAAGAATCCGTTCACACTCGACAGCAAGCCGGCAACAGGCGACTACAAGGAATTCCTCCTCGGCGAGGCTCGTTACTCTTCACTTACACGTTCCTTCCCGGATCGTGCAGAGAAGCTCTTCGCAAAGGCAGAGGAACACTCCAAGGAAGTCAGAGAGCATCTTGAGAGACTCGTTGAGCTCTACAAGTAATCTCTTGCTTGATATAGCTTAATATTTCTTAACAAATTTTGCGGGTACAGAGAAATCTGTACCCGCTTTTTGCTGTTTGTACGACGTTTTTTAATGTGATTTATGTTTTAACTGCTATTTCTTGTGATATTTTATTATATTTTGTACTTTTCTTAGCTGTTTTTATATTGTTTGTGGAAATTGTACTTACCCCGTGTTATAATCAGGGTGTCAGAGAAAACATCCACTTTATAATATAGTTTTCTTGATATATAAGTGACTAAAATCGAATGTCATTTTGATGAGGTGTTGTAATGGTTATCAAAAGATTAAAAACGAACAGAATTGTAAATCCACTCGGTTTCGAACTGAAGACGCCGAAGCTTTCTTGGGTTGTCGAGGAAGCAAAGGGAAATGAGCAGAAGTGGGCAAGAGTGAGCGTGTCAAAGACTGATGATTTCAGTGAGTTGGTCTTTGATTCAGGCGAGGACGAGAAGGCTGATTCGAGAGCTTATCCACTTACATTTAAGCTTGAGCCGACCACAAGATATTATTGGAAAGTCGAAGTCACCGACAATGAGGGTGACAGTGCAGTAAGCGATACTGCTTGGTTTGAAACGGGAAAGATGGATACGGGCTTCGAGGGAAAAATGATTACTCCCGATCTTCCGTATGATGTCATGCCGTACATGAGAAAAACCTTTACGGTTTATGAGGATATTAAGACTGCAAGAGCATATTTCACGGGTCTCGGTATTTATGAGCTTTACATAAACGGCAAGCGTGTCGGTGACGAATATCTCACGCCTGACTGCGATTCCTATGACAAATGGCTTCAGTATCAGACATATGATGTTACAGATTATCTCGTAAAGGGACAGAACACTGTCGGTGCTATTATCGGTAACGGTTGGGCAAAGGGAAGATTCGGCTTTGACCACGGTGCAGGTAATTTTGAAACAGGTGACAAGGGCGATCCCTGTGATGTTTTCACATCTGTCTATATGC
>CAVBOS010000320.1:0-2125 GCA_963597005.1 Lachnospiraceae bacterium | reverse complement strand
ATGTTTGTGTAACTGATATACTTGTCAGAGCCACCGTCTATAAAAGTTTCATTTTCATCCATGTTTTCTAACATGTAGCCTAATGTTATGTTTTGATAAACATAATTAATCGGACGAACATCTATACTGAATCGGTGTGTGTTTGCTGGAATCAAAATTTCATCGTCTTCTACTGTAACCTCTTGGTTATCGGCATAGATACCCGCAATATAGATTCTGACATCGTAGTTTTTAGAATGTTCCTCATTCAAATCGATGCTGGTTGGTCCCGTCGTTCCGCAGATGTAGAGAATATCATCTTCAAGCACGCTCCAAGAGTTTGCTGTAAAGTCAACAGGAATACCGTCTTTCTTTGTGGCTTGTTTATATTCTACATTGCTTTCATTCAGTAAATCGCTTTCTTTAACTTGAAACAGTCCGTTTGCTGCAAGCAAAACTGCTTTACAGTCATTGGTAATAACCATATCTGTTGTGTTTGCTGTCGGAACAGCAATAACTCTTTGAATTGTATTATCTGTTTCAAGATAATTAATGCCCTCGCTCATGACAAGCCAAACGCCTTGCTTTTCTTTTGATAAAACGACCTTAAGAACACAATCGGAATATAACCCGTCTGTTTTTGAAAAATTGTTAATTACTTCACCGTTTTTTATGACAAACAAGCCGTTTCCGTCTGTTGCGGCATATACTGTTCCGTCTTCGTCCTCTTTAACATCAAGTATTCTATAGCTTGTCAAAACGCCGTCATTAGTTAAATAACGAACTTTATAGCTTAAAGCTTCATCATCAGAAGTGTTTTTGGCTTCGCTACAAACAAATACTCCTTCCTCTGTTGCCAACAACAGACTTCCGTCATTTCTTTGCCAAATTGCACGAATTAGGTCTGTAGTGAGATCGCTGTTATCTTTGTTTATTTTAATGATTTTATCGTCTTTACATTTAATTATGACTCCCGATCCGTAAGTAGCTACGCAAAGCATATCACTTGCTTTGTATATCTCTCGGATTCTCATGTTGCTGCAGATTTCTGTCAGGCTGTCTGACACAGCCTCACTGTCAACATAGCAATGCAGACCGTTATCTGTTCCCACATATGTTTTTTCGCCGTCAACCTGAATTGTGTTTACTACCTCATGCAGATTCCAGTAGTTGCTGAGATTGGAAAATTCATTAGGATACAGCTGCATAACTCCGGTTCTCGAAGAAGCAAACCAATAGCTTCCCTGGTAGTCAGAGCAGACGCCCTCAACGGAATCCTTAAGAGAAAGGCTTGTGTTTGTGAGATTATCATTACGAAGAACACCTATGCCGTTATCACTGCAAACCCAGTAGCTGTCCTCATCAATTTCAGAAATCATATTAAAAGAGCTGAGTCCTTCTCCTGAAATAACCTTTTCAACTTTACCTTCAAGAGACAGCTTTAAAATATAATCTCCTTTTGTTCCTACATAGTAGTATCCATTTTTTGATTTGCTGACGCATCGAGGAATATAAGTTTCTGTTTCACCGGAAATATCTATCTCTTTTGCTGTATTACCGTTTATTTCATAAATGCCTTTTGATTTAGCAACCGCAATAGTTTTATTAGATGAAATTTCAGCGATATCACTTACTTCGAAGTTTTCAAGATTTTTGATTTTAGTTATTTGCTTTGAGTTTTCATCTTCGTCAACACGAAATAAACCACCCTTTGTGCCGACCCAAATACTTCCTTTTGAATCGACATAAACATCGTCTATAGTCTGTGCACCTTTGTTATCCGATTCTAAATTTAGTTCGGTGAAAATTGAGTCGGTGTAGTACCAAAGTCCATCGCCGTTTGTGCCTATCCACAGTTCAGATTGTTCGAAGTTATTACTTTCTGCTATATCCTTAATCGGCATATTTGTGCCACCGATAGCAATTCTTTGAAAATCTGTGCCGTCATAACGGTAAAGCCCTGTATATGTACCTATCCAAAGTAATCCGCTTTCCGAAGAAAATATGCAGTTTGCGGCAGTTCCGTCAAGTCCGCTGTCTGAATCGTAAATCTTTGTTTGATAGTCTTTTACATAATTTGTTACGTCATCTGTTTGAGCGTCAGCTTCAATTCCGTTGCAGAAAAATCCCAATACCAATGTTAATA
>CAVBOS010000319.1:0-2128 GCA_963597005.1 Lachnospiraceae bacterium | reverse complement strand
GCTCTTAAGTGCATGATAAAGGCTGAATCTTGCGGCGTCCTTCTGGTTCTCTGCGACTGCATCCTCGAGGTCGAGAATAATGCTGTCAGAACCGTAAATATAAGCATCCTTGATAAGACCCGGTTTCTGAGCGTTCATAAACATCATTGTGCGGCGAAGACGCTTCTTGTCCGGTGTCGGACGATTGATTACCTTACTCATGAATCATACCTCCCCAGGGAATATTTTTTGCGGAAACTCCGCAGCTGCGAAAAACCGCACACTCAACTCTTGCTTTTAATGTGCAGTCAAGAGCACCCTTGTCAACTACTGTGACCTTTGCGTTCTCGACCTCGAGGCGCTTGAGTGTCTCCTCAACGGTTTCCTTTATCTGGCGGCCGTACTGATTGAGAACACTGCTCTCGATTGAAAGCTCCAAGCCCTCTGCCGGCTCTACGGTTACTTGTGCGTCGCTTGATTCGAGCGTACCGGCTACTGCACTTTTTTCGATGACCATTGTGATTCCTCCTGTTTAGCTTTTAGAATTAATTTTGTTATTGATTCGCTTTGTTTGAAACGCTTGATTTCGTTTCTGTGGCTACATTGTATCCACTTTGTTTTAAAATGTAAAAGTCATAATAATCTGCGTTTTTCATTCCAATAAGGAATAGTTTGTGCAAAATCTATCAAAAACGAGTTTTATTTTTCGTATATCGACAAATAATCGAAGCCGTATTGTATACAATGTCTAATCAATTCCTTTTTGGAATGATAGTTTCTTAATAAATGTTATGGTAAAAGTGCTTTATTTTTTATAATCAGTACTGTATTATGAATATCAGGAATAATTACACCAGTGATTCATAACTAAAACGGAGAAAATCAAATGGACGAAAAAGACTTTGCTCTGCTGAGAATTTTAGATGAAACCAAAAATATAACTCATGCCGCCGACAAGCTTTATATTACTCAATCGGCACTTTCCAAGCGTATAAAGGCGATAGAACAGGAATTGAATGTCGAGCTTGTCATCCGCTCGAGACAGGGTGTGAGATTTACTCCCGCTGGCGAAAAGGTTCTTGCACATTGCCGCATGGCAGAAAGCGAACTTGAGGCGCTCAGAAGAAGTCTTAATATGGAAGGCGATGAGGTTTGCGGAACTCTAAGGGCTGGTATTTCAATTAACTATGCGCTTTACCGATTGCCAAATGTGCTTGCCGCTTATCACAAAAAATATCCACAGGTTCACCTTGATATAATTACTGGTCACAGCCGACACCTTTACCGAAAGATGCTTGACGGCACTTTGGATATTGCGGTTCTCAGAGGCGAATATTCTTGGGACGCACCGCAATTTCTTCTGTCTCAGGAAAGTATATGTTTAATCCACCCAAAGGAATTTGAGGGCAAGCCACTTTCAAATTATCTATATATAAGTCATCAGTCCGACCAGTCACAGGAGGCAATGACCGCAAGGTGGCTTCGTGAAAAAGGTTTGAAATCGGGTGCGCACCGTGTTCAGGTGGACAGCGTCACCGCTTGTGTTGAAATGGTTAAAAGAGGAATAGGCTGGGGACTTCTGCCCGAAATCGCACTTGATAATTTTGACGGAGTAATCACTCCGTGCACTTTTGAAAACGGTGAACCGTATATGCGCCGCACACACATTTTCTGTCAACGGGACGCCATGAATCTCCCACAGGTGAAAATGTTCATGGCAGAGCTAAAGAAAAAACACTAAGCAAGGAGAATAGTATGGAAGAAATCAGAGAAGTAAGCCTTCCTGAAATGCTCGACGCCAGAGAAAGACGAGTTTGGAAACAGCAGGCTTTATTGGATAAATTCAAGACTCCGCTTGTATGCTTCACTATGAATATAGCGGGCCCAATCAAAAACAACGCCCTCATATTAAGAGGCTTTGAAACAGGCTGTAAGGCTCTTGAAATGAGCTTTCGCCGTGAGAAGATGAACGTGCTTCACAGGGAAATCATCTCGGCAAAAACAGGCAACGAAGCTTTCTATGCGGTTGATGCAGAGGCAATAAAAATAAAAGCCGTGACATCGGAAATAGAAGATTCTTCCCCAATGGCAAGGCTTTTTGATATGGATGTTCTCGATAAAAACGGCGAAAAGCTCGACAGAACGCTCT
>CAVBOS010000318.1:0-2134 GCA_963597005.1 Lachnospiraceae bacterium | reverse complement strand
ATTACTCCGAGGAAATCGACACAGCAATCAGCGGAGAAATCGGAAAGGGCTTTGTGTCAAAGGCAAACTATGACCAGAGAAACACGGCTTACAAGGATTTACAGAAAAAATTTCACACCGTCAATATTTCACACTGTCGCACTGTTCGATAATCAGCTTCGTTTATAACTCTCAAAATCTGATGAATGAGACCCTTAAATTCTCCGTTTCTTCCCTTTATTCTGAAATATATCTCTGATACACTATACTCATAACAATCAACAAGGGGGTGATTCAATGGGACGGCAGAAAGAATAAAGTTGATTATTTTATCTGAAAAAATCAAGAAAAATCCAAATTTCAGTATCAAAATAGGAGTTTCGGATAAATCGCAACTTACTATGAATCAAAGCAAATGAATTTGGGCTGTCAAATATTTATATTTTGAAAAAGGAGATTTTTATGTTAAAATTAATTTTTACCATATTACTGATTATGTTCGTTTCAAAGTTATTTATAGTTGGTATTCGTGCATCATGGGGGATTGTAAAAATTCTGTGCAGTACGGTTATCTTTCCGATTATTATGATAAGCATGGCTTTTGCAGGATTAATATATTTTGCTTTGCCTTTGCTTATAGTTGTTTTTTTAGCTTTGTTTGTAATATCTTTGGTTCGAACATAAAGAAAACCTGTTCCGTTATCTTGGAACAGGTTTCTCTTTTATTTCAGCTTTTCTTTCTCTTCATTTAGTAAATCAATGTTAATGCCGTTTTCGCCGGCTGTTTTGTCTACCCATAAATTAAGTGAATCAACAGCCAAAGACACTTCATCAAGCTTTTTACTTATGTAAGCAAAATCCTTTATCTCATCATCAGTTATCTTTCCGTCACGGGCAATTTGTATTAATCTTGATGTCAAGGGATTAATATCGTTTAAACTTGCAATTGTTTCGAGAATTATATCCGATAAATCACTGATTTCGATTTGAGGCACATATCTGTGTCCTATATCACATTTGTGCGAACAATAGTAATTGCACAAATCCGGTCTGTTGTAGCAATCAGCCATCTGAATTATCTCATACGGAGTGGGTTCCTGAAGTTCATATTCAATTTTTTCTATCTTAGAATCGGAAACCGCTGTCATATTTTCACTGGCTTCCGAACGAGTTAAACCTGCTTCTTCGCGGTAGAGCTGATATATCGTCTTATTTTCTCTTGTCGATTGTTTTCCCATGAAATTTATTCCTCTTATTTTAAAAATATAGTCACACATTAGATTATACTCAGGGTTTAATTAATTTCAACATCATTGTCTCGTGATTATAATAAATATCAGCTTTAAATTTATCTCTCCTTTTGATATAATCTAGAGCAGAGCGTTGTTCCGATATAAATAAAACCTATCTACGTGAAACAAATTAATTATAATCGAGAGGTAATAAATGACTATTAACGGAAATACTAAAATTGCTGATATTTTAAAGGCATATCCGTGGCTTACAGATAAGCTAATCGAAATTAATCCGCAGTTCAAAAAATTAAACTCACCAATGGCTAAAATATTGCTAAAAACTACAACAGTTAATGATGTGAGCAAAAAATTCGGAAAATCAGCAAACGAGTTGCTAGTTATGCTAAAAAAATTCATCGATGAAAACGGCACATTCTAACTGTGCTGTTTTTCTTGTAATCAATTACTATGAAAATGAGAACCTTGCTGCAATCGGGGAAGCCGCTTACAGCAAGGTTCTATTGAAAGTGAAGACAAACTCTTATTTATAAACAAGCAAACAGCCAACTGTATTAACTCGTTAATGTCTTTATAACATATATTGATTTAAAAGTCAACAATTTACATACCATAAATGTGTTTAATTAGGTTTTTTGCAACTAATTTTTCTTTCTATTTATCCTTGCTTCATCTTTAGGCCCACAAATATAATCACCCTTGCTTTTGTATGCGTTAGCATCTCGTTCAACTCCTTTTCAAAAGAGATTTTAATCGACTTTAAAAATTGTCCAATGAAAATCATTTGCTGTTAATTGTGATATGCACAGACAAAATCAAAATAGTCAGCGATTTTTGACCGCTACTTATCGTTGACAGGTCAGGGCGATTATAGTAACATTGATACAGATATTATCTTCAAC
>CAVBOS010000317.1:0-2144 GCA_963597005.1 Lachnospiraceae bacterium | reverse complement strand
TGGCTGAGTCTATCACAAAGGTTCTTTATCCTGAGGACAACCACATCCAGGGTAAGACATTAAGACTTGACCAGCAGTACTTCCTCGTTTCTGCTTCCATTCAGGACATCATTAAGAGACATCTTTATGATCACTCCAGCCTTGATTCTCTTCCTGAGCTCGCTGCAATTCACCTCAACGATACTCATCCTATCCTCGCTATTCCTGAGATGATGAGAATTATGCTCGACGAGTGCGGCTACACATGGGATGCAGCATGGGATATCGTCAAGAGAACTATCGCATATACAAACCATACAGTTATGCCCGAGGCTCTCGAGACATGGAACGCTGACCTCTTCAAGATGAGAATGCCGAGAATCTATCAGATCGTTGAGGAAATCGACAGAAGATTCTGGAACGAGATGAGAGCTAAGGGTGTTGAGGAGTCTAAGATTTGGAGAATGGCTCCTATCTGCAACGGTTATGTCAAGATGGCAAACCTTGCTTGCATCACTTGCCACAGCGTCAACGGTGTTGCTGAAATCCACAGTGAAATCCTTAAGGAATTCACATTCAACGACTACTATACAGAGACACCTGAGAAGTTCAAGAACGTTACAAACGGTATCGCACACAGAAGATGGCTCAATCAGTCTAACCCTGAGCTTGCTGATCTCCTCACAGACCTCATCGGCAAGGACTATATCTACGATTCCTATGCAATTGAAAATCTCTTAAAGTACAAGGACGACACAACTGTTCTTAAGAAGCTTGGCGAGATTAAGCATAACAACAAGGTAAGACTTGCTAACCACTTAAAGAAGACTCAGGGCTTTAACATTGACCCTGATACACTCTTTGACGTTCAGGTTAAGAGACTTCACGAGTACAAGAGACAGCACATGAACGCTCTGCACATTCTCTCCCTCTACCAGTGGTTAAGAGAGAATCCAAACGCTGACATTCAGCCGCAGACATTCTTCTTCGGTGCTAAGGCTGCTCCGGGATACTACTTTGCTAAGGAAATCATCCAGTTCATCGCTACACTTGCTAATCAGATTAACAACGATCCTGTTGTTAACAAGAAGCTCAATGTTTTCTTCATCGAGAACTATTGCGTTTCCGAGGCTGAGGTTCTCATTCCTTCCGCAGAAATCAGTGAGCAGATTTCTCTTGCAGGTACTGAGGCATCCGGTACTTCAAACATGAAGTTCATGATTAACGGTGCTATCACACTTGGTACACTTGACGGTGCTAACGTTGAGATTCACCGTTCAGTAGGCGACGAGAACATCTTCCTCTTCGGTATGACCACAACTCAGGTTAACCAGCTCAAGGCTAACGGTTATCATCCGAAATACCACTATGATAACAACCCTGTTATCAGAAAGGCTCTCGACGAGCTCCACCACGGTTATGACGGAAAGAACTTTGAGTCTCTCTACAATGCACTCATCAATATTGACCAGTACATGGCTCTTGCCGACTTCGATTCTTATGCTCAGGCACACAGATACTCACTCGAGGTCTATAAGGATCAGAAGAGATGGAACCAGATGTCACTTATCAATATCGCTAAGTCCGGAATGTTTGCTGCAGACAGATCCATTCGTGATTACGCTAACACAATCTGGATGTGCAAGCCGGTTCCTGAAAAGTAATCGTGTTTCAGCGAGAGGGGAGCTTATCCCCTCTCCTTTTTTATTTTAGTTGTAAGCAAGGAAAATTAATCTATGTTCAAATCGCGAGACCCTCAGTATAAATCGCCTGTCGGAGCAGTAGAAGAAGGCACTTCCGTTCATTTTCGTATTTCTCTTCCCCGTGATATATCATGTTCGGCTGCATGGCTTGTCATATCCAAGGATATTGGCAGCTCAGACGGTTTCCGCCTATATGATATGTTCTGGTGCGGAATGAAAGGAGAAAACGAGGAGTGGTGGGAGTGCGATTTCACGCCTGACACAAAAGGCCTTTATTTCTATCATTTCGAACTAAAAACTAACCGCGGACACCGTGCCGAATACAGGGATTTGGGCGGTATTTCCACCACTTCTGCTCACGGCAATAACTGGCAGTTAACCGTCTACAGCAAAAACCATAAGTCACCCGAATGGCTTAAGGGCGGCATTATGTATCAAATTTTCCCTGACAGATTCTATAAA
>CAVBOS010000316.1:0-2150 GCA_963597005.1 Lachnospiraceae bacterium | reverse complement strand
ACTCTTCCTTCTTTGCCTTAAGGTCGTCAGCCTTAACAGCGCCCTGCTTCAATCTGATAATGCTCAGTAAGCACATAACAGCAACAATGATGAGTGTTACGATAGCGTCCTTCTTAGTGAGATCCTTGAAGAGGTTGAAAGCAACAACACCTGCGCAGAAAGCACCGAGAACACAGCATACATCATAGAACCAAAGCGGCATCTTGATAGAACGCTTAGCCCACTGGTCAGGATACTTCTTAGGAAGAACGAGGCAGCCGAGGTTCATGTAGATGTTGATGAGCATTGTGGGGATCATAACCTGAGAAACGATAGCGTCAAGACTAACGCCTGTTACGATTGGGAAGATGCTGATGATATAGAAAAGAATGTAAATTGCATACGGATAGCCGTTTTTATCTGTCTTCTTAAAGACCTTGGGAAGCCAACCGTCGTTAGCAACCTGGAGCAAAGGATAACGGAACATACCCAAGCCGCCTAAAAGTGAGCTTGCGATAGCACCGATACCACCGCCGACAACGAAGAAGAGATAAAGTGCTTTAGGGAAAATAGCTTCAGCAGTAACGCTGATGTTTTGGCCTGCAGCGTCTGCATAGGGAAGAACTCCGCCTGCTACGATACCCATTGCACCGTAGATTACAGCGAGTAAAACTGTGATTACTATGATACCGACAGGGATAGTCTTCTTTGGCTTCTTTGTAACGGCTGCCATTGAAACGGGAGCCATTGTGGTTCCCTGGCAAGCCCAGCCCATAACAGCAAGAGCAGAAACAAAGCCTGTGAAGCCGCCGTGGAAGTAACCGCCGTCATTGCTTGTGAATGTGTTAGCAAAGTCAACCTTCGGAAGTCCGAATGCGACGAAAAGTGCAAGAGCAACAACGAGAACAATGGTTACTATGTTTTCGAGAATTGTGACAAATCGTGAACCTTTAATAGTAGAAAGGAAGAACAAAGTCATAGCTATAAAAGCGACTAAGCTCTGATAATTTTGAAGAGAGGGGATTGCGATTGCAAGGTACTGAGCAATTGCGACAGCATAGCTGGACATCGCAAGACCGTTGACAAGTGTCATCATTGCGCTGACACCGCTCATGAACGGACTAAACAGCATAACCTTCATGCTGTAGTCTCCGCCCTTCATAACGAACATGCTTGGCATTGCGAGGTTGTACCAATAAGCAAGGAGCATAAAGAAACAACCGATTGCGACAACAAGTGAAATAGAACGTCCTGTGTAGGCAATACCGTAGCCTAAAAGGACAAATATACCTGTTCCTATGGCACCGCCGAGTCCGAGACCGACGATATTCCATAAACCTAATTTTTTACCGTTTTCTTCCATAATAAACTTATACCTCATCAATTAGTTTACAACTATAAACCGATTTATAAATGTTGTAAATAACTCCATCCAAAAGAGTGCCGATTATTTAACGGCAACAGCTTCGATTTCTACCTTTGCACCTTTGGGAAGTGCGACTACCTGAAATGCGCTTCTTGCCGGGCAAACACCTGTGAAATAAGTAGAATAAACTTCGTTCATAGCCCCAAAATCTGCGATATCTTCGAGCAAAACAGTGGTTTTTACTACATCGTCAAGTGTAAGTCCTGCTTCTGCAAGAATAGCTTTGACATTCTCGAGTGACTGCTTTGTCTGGCTCTTGATGTCATCGCCGGCGAAAGCACCTGTTTTCGGATCTATCGGAAGCTGGCCCGATACATAGATTGCTCCGTTTCCCTCGATACCTTGTGAATAAGGTCCGATAGCTGCAGGGGCATTGTTTGTGGAAATTTGTTGCTTGGACATATTATTTCCTCCCTAAACATTTAATAAATTTTATAAACGAGTGATAAGAAAATTATCACTGCTTGACATGATTATATCACAAACTCTTAGTTTGTAAAGGGGGTTGTTGAATTTTTTTATCATTTTGAAACAAAAATTATCACAAATATCAAGCCTCTTGTTTGTATAAGTAAACACTTGAAAAAATATGCATAATATTGTAAAATTGAATGATAAAGAAATGAAAGAGGGTAACTCCGATGACAGATAAGGAACTGCTCGATATTTATGCAGGACTGGTGCCGTTCTTGTCTACCGTTTGCGGTGCGGGCAGCGAGATAGTAATTCATGATGTAACCAATCC
>CAVBOS010000315.1:0-2152 GCA_963597005.1 Lachnospiraceae bacterium | reverse complement strand
CCACTCCTCAAGTATCTGCTTAACGCCAAGAACCTTCGGAACACCCGCAATAAGCACATTGAAATTAGAAGAGAAATTATCCTCGAGCGGAGTTTGCTTCATGAGCTTTTGCATAAGCTTATCGGGGTCAACTCCACGCTTGAGGTCAATTGTTATTTTAAGTCCGTCAATACCCGTTTCGTCGCGAATATCGGAAATTTCTCGGATTTTTCCTTGCTTTACAAGGTCAATGATTTTTTCGACAATAGCCTCGGAAGAGGTTGTCGGAGGGATTTCGGTTACATCTATGCAGTTAGCCGATTTATCATAGCTCCAAACGGAACGCACACGGATTGCTCCACGTCCGCTTGTGAGGACATTTCTCATTTGTGCGGCATCATAGATTATCTGACCGCCGCCGGGGAAATCAGGTGCCTGAACGGTTTGAAGAATGTCAAAATCAGGGTCTTTCATGACCTCGATTGCCGTTTCGCAAATTTCTTTTAAATTGAACGAGCAAATTGAGCTTGCCATTCCGACTGCAATACCCGTGTTTGAATTGACAAGGATATTAGGAAATGTCACGGGAAGAAGCGTCGGCTCTTTCATTGTGTTGTCGTAGTTATCGACAAAATCGACCGTATCCTTATCTATATCCTTGAAAAGCTCCTTGCATATAGCATCAAGCTTAGCCTCGGTGTATCTCGACGCGGCACATGCCATATCTCTCGAATAAAACTTACCGAAGTTACCTTTTGAATCAACGTACGGGTGCAAAAGTGCTTCATAACCACGGCTCATTCTCGCCATGGTATCATAAATAGCGGCGTCACCGTGAGGATTCAGTCTCATGGTTTGTCCGACAATATTCGCACTCTTGGTTCTTGTGCTTCCCAAGAGGTTCATTTTATACATGGTGTAAAGCAGCTTTCTGTGCGAGGGCTTCAGACCGTCAATCTCGGGAATTGCTCTCGACATAATTACACTCATAGCATACGGCATATAGTTGGTTCTCAGGGTATCGTTGATATCCTGATTCACAACCTCGCCCGCATTATGAATAACACCCACCGATTTAGGCTGTTTTCGGGCAGTATCTTTCTTTTTTTTCGCCATTTTCTATCCTTTCATCAGGAAACATCGAGGTCGTCGATGTAAAGGTTTCCGTTCTCGGCAATATAGTCCTTTCTGCCGCTCAGGTTATCTCCCAAAAGCAAATCGAACATCTCTGTTGTCTCTTCCATATCGCCCGGAACAATCTTGATAAGTCTTCTTGTGGCCGGATTCATAGTGGTCAAATTCATCATGTCGGGCTCATTCTCACCAAGTCCCTTAGAACGCTGAATTGTATACTTCTGACCCTCGAGCTGATTTAAAAAGTCGTCCTTCTCTCGCTCATTATATGCAAAATAGGTGTTGTCCTTGCTTGTTATCTCATAAAGCGGAGATTCTGCTATGAAAACCTTGCCCTCCTCGATAAGCGTCGGAGTGAGTCTCCAGACCATAGTCAGAAGCAGAGTTCTTATCTGAAATCCGTCAACATCGGCATCGGTACAGAAAATAATCTTGCTCCAGCGCAGATTGTTTATGTCAAAGGTTGAAAGATTCTTATTTGATTTAGCCTTAACTTCAACGCCACAGCCGAGCACCTTCATAAGGTCGGTTATAATATCGCTCTTGAAAATTCTGTCATAATCAGCCTTTAAACAGTTAAGTATTTTACCTCGAATAGGCATAATTGCCTGAAAATTCGGATCTCTTGCCTGTTTACAAGCACCGAGAGCAGAGTCTCCCTCAACTATGAAAAGCTCTCTCTCCTCAACATTTCTCGATCTGCAATCAACAAACTTAGTCACTCTGTTGGTGAGATCCATTTTGCTCGAAAGCGTTTTCTTCATATTGAGCTTCTGCTGGTCGGCATTCTCTCTTGCACGCTTATTGATAAGCACCTGATTTGCGATTTTTTCGGCATCCATAGGATTTTCTATGAAATAAACCTCCAGACTGTGGCGGAGCATTTCCGTCATAGCCTCATAGATACCTTTATTGTTAATCGCTTTTTTTGTCTGATTTTCGTACGAGGTTACATTCGAGAACGACGAAATAATAATTATCAGACAGTCGAGAATATCGTCTATTTTAATCTTCTTCTCGTTCTTGTTGTACTTATTAT
>CAVBOS010000314.1:0-2160 GCA_963597005.1 Lachnospiraceae bacterium | reverse complement strand
CAGTAATACGGTGGAAATTTTATTTTTCATTTGCAGATTTCTCCTTGTTACTGTAAAGGGGCGGGGCTTTGAGTGCCCCACCCCACAGTAAATATTCAAACAATTATTTTAGTTTGCAAATCAGTTCTCAGATTTGTTCATGCGCTTTTTTGTAACAAGAGCAATGCCTGCACCGACAACTAAGAGGCCGCCTATTACATAGAACAATGTAGTGCCCATGCCACCTGTTGAAGGAAGCTCGTTGCCTGAATTGTTCTCAACATTGAATGAGAAGAGATTGTCATTGCCTGCGCTGAGAGTCTCTGCAGTACCTGTGCCAACCTTCTTTGTAACAGTCCAGTTTGCTTTTTCCATAGTTGCATTTTCTGTGATAGTAACTGTTATGGAATTCTTAAGCAGGTTGTAACCTTCAGGAGCAACCAACTCGGTAATTATATATGTGCCTGCATTCAGGCCTTCGAAAGTAAGAATACCGTCTTTGTCTGTGTAACCTTCTGTATTAATTTGAGTAGCGACAGTGTCTTTGCTGACAACCGTGACTTTCTCATACTTCTGAGTGGTTGAATCGTACTTATTTGCATTGTAATTATCAGAAGTCTTATCTGTAACAGCAGGTGTTGTTGTGTAAGTGCCGTCCTTGAGCATATAGTATGTGCCCGACTCAGAAGCCTTGTACATCTCTTTGTTTGTAATAACAACCTTCATAGCTGTGCCGCTGATGGAGAACTTAGCGCCTGCAAGCTTTTTCGTGCTGTCCTTGCCGTCAATCTTGTTGATTTTAATGCCAGTTACATAGGTCTTAACTTCGTCCTTAGGAGTTGTGCCAGTTGCATCGCCTTCACCCGGCTTATCAGGGTTACCGGGTGTACCTGTGCCCTGCTCATTTGGGTTGTTGGAATAGGTCAAATCAACCTTATTGGTGTTACCCTCGGTAGCGGAAAGATTTGCGTTTTCGTTAACAGTTGCAGTGTAAGTAACTGTAACAGCAGTACCAATCTTATCCTTATACTGAATGAAATTCTTAAATACTATAGTAACCGTCGTTTCACCTGTAGTCGCATCTTTGGATGACTCTACTGTGTAGCCTTCATCTTTCATTAATGTTGTATCTCCGATTTTAACAGTCATGCTGTTATCACCGTCATAAGTAAGTCCCTTGGATAAAGTATCGTTCATTACGAAGAAATATTTCTCGTAGCCCTTCATGTTGGGAACCTTGGAGGAAAGCTCATAAGTAACAGTATCTCCGATTGAAGCTGTGTTGGCATCAACCTTATTTTTATCCTCAACGATTTTCTTCTCGATAGAAGGAGCATCCGCCTTGACGGTTACATCAGCATTAGGATCTGTTGTGGTGAGTGCACATGCTGCAACAACTGTCTGCTTTCCGTCAGCGGTAGCAGAACCTGCAACAAGATAATAACCTGCAGAAGGAACAGATATAGTAACCTGTGTTGCACCTTTTTCTACTTCTTCAGTACGTGCGGCTGCAATGTGATTTTTGGTAGCATACTTTAAAGCAGCCTCGGCAAAAGTATCCAGAGCCTCGGGATTGTTACTGAGAGTTGCGAGGTAATTGATTAAATCCTCACCGCTGACATTCTTTGTAACTTCTTCTCCATCTTCGTTAGTAGTTGTATAACTATACACAAAATTAGCAAATTCATGGGTGATTGTGTAAGCGTAGTTACCTCCCGTTTCTGTTACATCGGAATAGGTTACATTAAAGAGCTTATATGCGCTGTAAGTATTTCCTTCCATGGAAATGGAGGTATTGGAGTTCTTAACCGTGATGCTGTAACTTTCTGTAGCAAATGATACGACACCCATTGTCAGAACGAGCATGAACGCCAATAAAATTGCCAACGATTTTTTTAGTGTTTTCATAGCTTATTTTCCTTTCTTTAAGTTAAATATTTTCTTGATGATATGCTTGGACACACAGATTCATATAGTAATTTTACCTCAAGAACCTCCTTCCCCCTTTGCGTCTAAGAACATATCCAAACAACAGACTTGTAACAAGCAGTATCATTCCGCCCACTGTGAATATAGAAGTTCCGATTCCGCCTGTCTTGGGAAGCTCATATCCCGAGGTGTTCTGCACAGTAACAGTGCAGATATTTTTGACAGCGTCACTGCGATTAACAAACTGTCCCG
>CAVBOS010000313.1:0-2162 GCA_963597005.1 Lachnospiraceae bacterium | reverse complement strand
ATGCTCAATGGCAGAATATCATGAACTCCTCCCCTCTTTCCGATACGGCAACAATAGACGGGGCAGAGGTTAAAGGCTTCTTCTTCTCGGGTACATACCTTGATAAGAAAGGCGCTAACTTTGCTCCGGCAACGCCGATTGAGAAGAGAGCGTTTGTGGTGTCCTCCGCAGAGTTTGAAGTCAGACCCGAAAAGCTGAAAGGCAAGAAAGTAGAAGTAAACGGTGAGGCTTATATAGTGCTTCAGTGCCGTGGAGCTGAATCCGGTATGTACCGCATGGAATTGGAGAGAGTGAAAGCATGAAGTTATACCCTGATGTTCATATTTCAGAAGAAACATACAAGAGTATAAAAGAATTGCAGAGCCAGCTCCTTGCCCTCGGTAAGGCAACAAGGGATTCAGTGAATGCTGTTCTTGGAAGAACGGCATATTACGGTAGAGAAAACATCGTCAAAGAGGAAGAAAGACTCTTTAATTTCGGCGCTGTCTATTCAAAAGGTGGCAGTGAGAAGAAGAGCCATACCACAAAGAAAGGGAGGGAGGGATATGTCATTATCGGCAAGTCCCGCCGTCTCGTTCAGTACAACTTCGAAAACGTCCATTCCCTCAGAAGCCAGACGGCTTTTGCGGGAAGTGTCAAGAAAGTGTATGTCTCCTCGATGATGCTCAACCTCTTCGAACACGACACAAAGCCGTACAGTAGTGCTTCACCGTGGATTAACTACTCGAAGGGTGGTTTCCGTATTCAGAAGGGAGCTACCCGCAAGGGTAAGAACTTCTACAAGGCTGATTACAGAGGTGTAGAAAAGGCTATACCGACGGCAATCGCAAGGACTGAAGAAGATTTACAGGGGAGGATAGACAGTGTTACTAGGTGAGTTTTTCAGCGAGGTCAAAGAGAAGGTAGAGAGTGATTTCAACTCTTTTCTTGACAACCTCGAAATGGACAGGGTGAAAGAGATAACTGAAGAATTCAACTTCGTGGACTCTGAAAATCTTACAATGGCAATCTTCCCATCGGTCACAAGCGGTGAGACGGTATCAAGCACGGACGGAGGGATAACGGTATCAACCACTATCGCCCTCTACGTGAATGATGAGTACGGTATAGACAGTAACGCTCTCGCTCTTAAATACCTCGACGCTTTTATTTCATGGTTTAGGACTAACAATCCTCTTTTCAGTTCTTACGACCAGATTGATAACGCAGTTCTTCTTCGGATGAATGAGAATTGCGATTTCAACGGGTTCGTTATTGAATTGAAGAGTCGCATATATACAGAAATGGATTACACATAATAGGAGAAAAAGATTATGGCTAATTCACAGGCAAGAGACGGCAGACTTTCACTTGCTTTCATCGGAGGCGATCCGGTAAAGGCAACATCTGTCGCAATTGGAGATTTCATTGTCGTAACGGCAAAGGGAACATCTTCCGTCTTTACGGATTACGACCTCAACAGACCGTTCTTCGCAATGAAGGCTTTTACCCCTGCAACAGGAGATGAGGTATATAAGATTCCTCTCTACTTCCTCGGGCAGGCAACAGGAAAGAGTCTTTCGCATAGCAAGAATACAACTGATGTCACTATGGACTACGATGAGGCGACTAACAACGTCACAGACGGTATCGTTTCCTCCTCGGGAAGTATTTCCGGTATGTTCATCACTGAAAAGATTGTCACAGACGCTGACACGGGCGTGAACATCCTTAAATCGAGATTTAAGACACTTGTTCAGGTTGACTCAACGGGAAAGGTTACGACCAAGGCAGCGGCGACAACCGAGAAGGATATTCTCGTCATCTGCTGGAATCTTCGCAACGCAAAGGCAGGCGACTTGCTCGACATTGATATTGTTCCGGCTCTTATCACCGGCCTCAATATCGGCGGCGAGTATGGTTCAAGTCAGTCCTTCGACATCGATTTCACCGGTAACGCATCCGACGAAAACAACTTCATGGGAAGCGAGCTTCAGCTTGAAGCAACAGCTGCACTCCTCTCTACGTTCAAGACGGCTAGACCGGCAACTGCTTAATCTATGGGGAGGCAATCCCTCCCCTATCTAATAAAAACTTAAAGGAAACAGAATATGAAAAAGTTAAAGTTTGATTTCACAAAGAATGACAAAGGCAAGACGGTTGTAAACCTCAAACATGAGTTC
>CAVBOS010000312.1:0-2164 GCA_963597005.1 Lachnospiraceae bacterium | reverse complement strand
TTAGCAATCTACCCATTCGATTTCTTGCTCAACTTGCCAAAAAGTCTTACCATTAAAAATGTTTGCGCTTTCAAATTCTGATACAGGATAGCTTTCGTTATCTGAAATTGCTCGCCATTCAAAATTACTGTCAGCAGGTTCTAAAACATACATCTCTAACATCGGCTTTCCCTCAACATAATAGCCCTGAAGAAAATACTTACATCCTTTAAACATAAAAAAACGTTCATCTCCGTAATACAATCCATCAATGAATTCCTTAACATCTCCATTTATCATTTCAACTTCACTCCCCTCAAGTATTTTCTGTATGTTTCGATTTCCTCCGGTTTGAGAAACCGAGGTTTACGGTCTTTGAAGTTATCTCTTTGATATTCGTGAATATGCAGAACATTTTCTTTCCTGTTACCGTTATTTAGTTGTGGCTCAGGATGATAAGCTATTTCTTTTATGAGATAATGTTGTTCATCATATATTCTCATTTCGTGAAAAGTTCCGTCAGGCTTCAATTTTATGTAAGCACTGCTTGAATGTGCCTCTTCTGGCAATCCATGCTTTCCACTTCCTTCAACGCCCTTTAAAATCTTAACGCCATGGATTTTCCCGTCTTCTGAGAAAGTTTTATCAACTTCGTAAGTATACTCAACATTATTACCTACTGCGTATGTACCTCTACCGCCCATTAATTTGCCTCCTTTCTCGAAGACAAATAATCGACATATATGATATCGCCTGTCATTTCATCGAATGGTTTATCAAATACAATAATCTTGCTTGGCTCTATCCTTTCCAGCATCTCATTGTACCCACGCATAAAATTTCTCTTGCTTTTCTTGCAGCCTAAAGTACCGACTGCGACAACACTGCCTTTTTCAATTCCGTCAAAACAAAATTCAAAGCTTCTCGGCGTGCTCCAGCTTACTGTCGGAATAACTGTTAAACCTTTGCTCTGCCAATATGCTCCAACCCATCTGCTGTGAGCAATACTCTCCATTTGTCTCCACAAATTCATTTCTACATATGTTGAGAAATCAGGTGTTAGCAAAAATTTATACTGTGAATATTTTCTGAGCGAGCGTTTAGGATTATTGTAAATACCTGTAAAACGGTAATCGTCAACGAAAAAATGTACACCTTTATTCTTGTTCTTTGCACTGTCATTAGACCGTGCATCAGCACTTGATAACAGTTGTATATCGTTTGTCGGAAGCTCTTGTTTTTTAACAATCGGCATTCCCCATTTACCGACAGTAGGGAATGTATTTCTCATAAACAGCGGGTTCTCCCGCATTTCTTTACTTTTCATAATTAAATTCCTTTCCGAAAGTAATAACTTTCATTTGTTAATTTTTGTGAACAAATATTGAAATTCTCTCCGAAAGGTGCTAAAATAATTCTACCACAAATCGAATAGCAATATTCGGAGAGATACACTTTGATGATTGTTTTATCAATCTTCAAAGTGTTTTTTCTTTTTTAAGACAATCAATTTACCTCACATCCTTTCATAATCACCCTCATCAATACCAAGCATTACGCTCCTGTTGACGAGCATACTCATCCTCAAAATCATAGTGACTTCTTGTAGGGCATGTTCTATTTAGAAAATCGGCATAGCGATACAAAATGATGTCATCGAACTCTTTTTCGGTTCTTGAACGCCATTCGCTGTTCGTCTTTGCCAATGTTTCTATACGTTTGTCTGCCGCCTGAGCCGAAACTCCGAAAGTTGACTGTAAGAAAGAACATGTTATTATCTTTCCTCTTTTCTGCAATTCCCGTATTATCTGTTCAGGCATTAAAAGCTGAGCCGCAAAGAAATTTGTTTCAACTTCATATTTGCTATAGCTTTCTTTATCTTTCTTGGTAAAATCATGTCCCAGTGTGTCATGACCGAATTCATGAAGAATTGAAAAAGCAATATGCGGCTCTGGCTTCGTCTCATCGTAAAAGATAATGCTTTTTCCGCCAAGTCTGAATATGGTTGCCGATTCGCTGCCAAAATCCGTTATGTCTACTCCATATTTTTTTGCTTTATCATATGAACGGCAAACAATCGGACTTTGCTCTTTGACTAATTTTTTTGGTGAAAACGGAAAAGACTGAATCACCGACGATTTTATTAACATCTCATTTGCTTTAATGTAGGCTTTATTAAAATTAG
>CAVBOS010000311.1:0-2178 GCA_963597005.1 Lachnospiraceae bacterium | reverse complement strand
GCGTAAGCTTTTGAAAGGTCCTTCAATCAGAAAGCCGAGGGTGATTATTTCTGTTCCCGCAAGCCTTACCGATGTTGAAAGGCGTGCGGTAGAGGATGCCGCAAAACAGGCGGGAATATCTTCGGTCAGCTTGTTTGAGGCACCTATGGCGGCTGCCCTTGGCGCAGAATTACCAGTCGGAGCGGCTAAAGGAAGCTTCGTACTTAATATCGGTGCAGGTGTCTCTGAAGCGGCAGTTATCGCACTCGGTGATATTGTTTCGTCTGCCGGCTCAAAGGTTGGTTCAAGTGATATTGACACAGCTCTGATAAGTTATATGCGCAAGCAATATGGACTTATAATCGGCAGAAAAGCCGCAGAGGAACTAAAAATTAAAATCGGAAGCGCATACCATACTTCGGAAAACGGCTTTGCGGAGATTCGTGGCAGAAGTGCCGTTGACGGTCTTCCAAGAAGCTATTCTGTTCAGGGCGATGAAATAAGAGGAATCATTCAGCCTGTTGTAGTCAGAATTTCTGAGCTTATTGCAAAGTGTCTTGAAGATGCTCCGGCAGAGCTTTCTGCTGACATATTTGATTCGGGTATTGTTCTGACGGGCAGTGGTGCAGAGCTTGACGGCTTGGCAGACTTTATTTCCGAATACATCGGAGTTAAGGTAATTATTCCCGACAGAATGAGGGATTGCGTTGCCGAGGGTACGGGAAAAGCTCTTGATCTTGTTGTCAGCGACAGAGGCGTTCGCCGCTTCAAGAGAAATTCTATTTAACAAGAAGGGATAGCTTTCATATATGAAAGGTTTTTTCAGAGGTAATGCTTTTAAAACGATGCTGACCCTTGTTGTTATACTCGGAGCATTTACCATTCTTTCAATAACGACCGGAGACAGCACGATTTCCGGTTTCTTTCAGGGATTTATAAGTCCAATGCAGGATACGGCAAGCAGTGTTCTTGGAAAGACATCTGATAATCTTGGTTTATCTGATATGTCAAGATCCGAACTTGAGTCCTATGCCGCAATGCTTGCAGAGGAGAACGCACAGCTTAGACAGAATCTTGCCGATTACTATGACGTAAAACAGAAAAACGAACAGTATGCTGAGGCAATCGGAATAGTTAACAGTGATTCTAACATAAGTCTGCTTGCGGCATCGGTTATTTCCAGAGATCCGACAGATGTTTATATGAGTTTTGGTCTTGATGTCGGAACTCTTGACGGAGTTTCCCTCAATGATGCGGTTATCACAAGCCAGGGAATAGTCGGTATAGTAAGCGAGGTTTACTCTTCTTCTTGCAGAGTCGAGACTATTTATAGTGAAAGCCTTGAGGTTGGAGCTGTTTGCGAGGAGTTCAGCGAGAACGGTGTTGTTGGTTCCGATTCCGCAAGTGCAAATGCAGGAACGGTTTATCTAAAGTATCTTGATAACAGCACGAAAATAACACAGGGCTCTATCATCACAACATCGGGTTCTGGCGGACTTTTCCCAAAGGGACTTGTTATCGGAACGGTACAGTACATAGATCCGTCAAGCACTGATGTTACGGTTAATGCCGTTTTGAAGCCGTCTGCCGATATCAAGAATATAACAGACTGCTTCGTTATAACAAGCTTCGACGGAATGGGCGACAGTGGAGTCAATGCTTCTGAGTCGGCAAATTCAGATGACGGAGATGTCGGAGGCACAAATTGAAATTCTATTTATCGGATACAAATAAGATAGTGCGTATGTTTGCGTACTTCATCGAAATATTTGTGTTGACAGTGCTTCAAAATGTGCCAGGGCTCACTATGCCCATATTTTCCTGTACGCCACTGCTGAGTGTGGCGGCGGCTTTAAGCATAGCTTTAATCGAGACAGAAATGCCTTCGATGGAGATTGCTTTGATTGCAGGATTGCTTATCGATGTTACAACGGCTACACCGTTTGGCTCGTTTGCTATGTTTTTTATAGTTATATGTGCTTTAACGAGTGCTTTTGTTCAGGGGAAAAGACGCAAGGATTCATTCTGGTTAATTTTGACCTCGGTGATTGCAACGGCTTTGACATTTCTTGCCCTTTGGTTCATTTTGAGCGTAGCAAAGGGAAGCTCGGATTCGATTTTACAGCTAAAGCAGAAATTTATTCCGACGGGAATTTACACGCTTTTTGTCATGCCGTTTACATACACGTTAAACAATAT
>CAVBOS010000310.1:0-2181 GCA_963597005.1 Lachnospiraceae bacterium | reverse complement strand
TGCCTTGTTCATGCTGAATGTTGTGGAGAAGAGATTTTCTACATTTACGCTGTCAAGATCCATAATGCCTGAATCTCTTGTGCTTCTCTTGCCGACGTCGCATCCGAACCAAACGGGAAGACCGTCTTTCATCTGTGCGATTGCGGCATTCTTGAGTTCTTCACTTGTGAGGTTGAGGTACTTGACGGGTCTGCCCTCGATTACATTACCGAGGAACTTAACGGTGTATGTTCTGTTGTAGGGCTTGTCCTTTGTCGGAGCATTGATAAGAGATACATAATCGTTAAGGTTCATATCGACATACTTTGCGAAGAATTCCTTCGGCGTGATGTTCTCGTCACGGATGAAGTTTCCGTCCTTGTCCTCGACTTCAAAAGTGAAGCTGACAGGAGGCTTGCCGAATGCGATGCAAAGCATGCGGTAGATTTCTTCCATGTAGCCGTCTTTCATCGAGCGAAGGCCTTCGAGAGACTTGCCGTTCTCGTGAGCCTCTCTTATTCTGCAAGCGTACTCACGAAGCTTCTCGGTGAGGTAGCCTGTGATTTCTCTTGTGGCCGATGACGAGACGCTCTCGGGCATTGCGTCCTTGGGTACAACGCCGTATTTATCTGTGAGAGCCGCAAACATATCCCACTGTCCGCCGTCACCCAATGGGCCGCTTAAGAGATAGGAGATAAGTCTTGAATCTGTCTTTTCGTCAAGAGTTTTGAGAATGGACTCGAGGAAGTAGTTGGATTTTTCGAGCTTATCGTAGAAAAGCGGATAAGCCTGAGAAAGCTCAAAGTTCTTGAGGTTCAGCTTCTTCATAACGTGGAATCTCATGGTGTTGAGAGAAGAGAACATCCAGCATCTTCCGGACTGCTTCTGGTTTGTAACCTCGCCGTTTTTGATATCTATCGAGAAGGTGTGGCGCATATTTCTCTTTGCGTCGAATGAGAGAGCCGCATTTGCAACTCCGCCTGCGACAACCGCATTCATGGCAAGAAGATTTTTGCTGTCACTGTCGAATTTTTCTTCGGCATTCTTTAAGAAATCGAATGAAATATTCTGTTCCATAATCGTTTACCTTTCTTTCTGTAACTTGAATATTATAAAATGTCTTGCGACAAATTAGCTTAATTGAGTTTTAAATTAAACTTTATGCAAGGGCGACCTCAGGTCGCCCCTACGTGAATACAAAAGTAAAATTTAGTTTCTCTTAATTGTCGGCAAAAGCTCCTTGATGACGACACGCTCGTCAAACGGATACTTTACGCCCTTGATTTCCTGATAATCCTCGTGACCCTTGCCCGCAAGAACGATGATATCGCCCTCGGTGCCGTTCTCGAGTGCCCAGCGGATTGCTTCTCTTCTGTCGGGGATTGCGATATACTTTCCGTCTGTCTTTTTCATGCCGACCAAAATATCCGCAATGATGTCATTTACATCTTCAAAGCGTGAGTTGTCGGCGGTAATGACAGATAAATCTGCCATTTTACCGCAAATTTCTCCCATTTCGTAACGTCTGACCTTTGGTCTGTTTCCGCCTGCACCGAAGATGCAGATGAGTCTCTTTGGGTTATATTCACGAAGTGTCGAGAGAATATTTTCCATGCCAACGCCGTTGTGAGCGTAGTCGATAAGTAAAGTGAAATTGTAGGGAATCGGCACTGCCTCAACTCTGCCCTTTACCTTGACACTGTAAAGTCCTTTTTCGATTGCCTCGTCGCTTACGCCGAAGCACTTAAGTCCTGTTATTGCGGAAAGTGCATTGTAAGCGTTGAATTTACCCGGGGTAGCGATTTTAATAATCTTGTCCTCGCCGTCATGATATTTGAGCACGGAGCCGATGAATCCCGGCTCGGAGTAGAGGTGATTTTCTATGCCGTAGACATCAGCCTCGGAATTAAATCCGTAGGTTATTATGTCACAGGTGTGGTCTTTAATCATGCCCTCGTGATTTTCATCATCAATGTTGATTGCGCCTACCTTACACATTTTGAAGAGAAGTGACTTGCAGTAGAGATATTCTGCCATATCCTTGTGCTCAACGCCGCCTATGTGGTCTTCACTGAAGTTTGTGAAAATGCCCGAATCAAAAGTAAAACCGTAAACACGGTGGTCACGAAGTCCGATTGAGCTTACCTCCATGACGCAGTATTCACAGCCTTTTTCAACCATAAGAGCCATAAATTTCTGGAT
>CAVBOS010000309.1:0-2183 GCA_963597005.1 Lachnospiraceae bacterium | reverse complement strand
ATACATTTGGATGAAAACTCCGGACGGAATGACTTCATGGGAATTCTTCGACAAGCTTCTCGAGGAAGCTAATGTTGTGGGTACTCCGGGTTCAGGCTTTGGTAAGGCTGGCGAGGGATACTTCCGTCTCACTGCTTTCAACACCAAGGAAAAGACTCTCGAGGCTATGGAGAGATTCAAGAAGTTTTATTCTAAGTAAACTTAAAAATATATAGCGTATGAAAACCGATCCTCTTGGGGGTCGGTTTTTGCATTGTCAAAAAGAGAATATTGTTGTACAAATTTATCTAAACTGTAGCATATCAGGATATGTGTGAAAATTAATTGACAAATGAGATTTAGTGTAGTATTATCCAGTTAGCGGAAACTAACTATATTTGATAGAGAGGGTAAATATATGAGTTTTATTGAGGTAAGCGGCATACGCAAAGCCTTTGGCGAGGGCTTGACAAAGGTCGAGGTTCTCAGGGGAATAGACTTTTCACTCGAGAAAGGTGAGTTTTGCGTTTTGCTCGGCCCGTCAGGTTCGGGTAAATCGACACTGCTGAATATCATAGGCGGTATCGACAACGCCGACAGCGGTTATATTTCCATAAATGGTGAAAAAACAGCTGATATGAACGAAAAGAAGCTTACGGAATACCGCAGAAAGCATCTCGGTTATGTCTTTCAGATGTATAATCTGATACCGAATTTAACTGTTCGTGAGAATATAGAGGTGGGTGCTTATTTGAGCCAAAGTCCGCTTGATACGGACGAGCTTTTGGACGTTCTGGGACTTAAAGAGCACCAAGACAAGCTGCCGAGTCAGATTTCAGGCGGTCAGCAGCAGAGAGTTTCAATCGGCAGAGCGCTCATAAAAAATCCGAGCATACTTCTTTGCGACGAGCCGACGGGCGCACTTGACTACAAGACAGGCAAGGAAATACTGAAGCTTATCGAAGACGTCAACAAGCGCTACGGCACATGCATAATTATGGTAACACATAACGATGCAATCAGACTTATGGCAGACAGGGTAATCAAGCTTCGTGACGGTGAAGTGAGGAAGAACTATGTCAACGAAACAAAGGTAAGCGCCGAGGAGCTCGACTGGTAAGGAGGAAAAATGAAAAATCCGCTCAGAAAAAGATATTTGCGGGAGCTTAAATCAGACTTTGGAAAATATCTGGTCATTTTTCTTTTTATGGTTATGCTCATCAGCATAGTATCGGGATATCTTGTTGCGGCAAGCAGCATAAAAAAGACCTTTTATGAGGGTTTTGATAAATATAACATAGAGGACGGCCACATCACGTTTTCAAAAGAGCCGACTGAAGAGGTTTTGTCACAGCTTGAAGAAAAGGGAGATTTGAAATTCTATGAGCTTAATTACATAGAAGAAGATCTTGACTCGAACGGTGCGACGATGCGCGTATTCAAAAAGCGTGACGAGGTTAACCTTGAATGTCTTATGCAGGGAGAGTTTCCCACAGCTGACAGCGAAATAGCTATCGATCGTGTTTTTGCAGAAACACAGGGGCTTAATGTTGGAGATACATTGAATATAGGGGGGGAGAGTCTTAAAATCTGCGGTCTGGTCGCACTTGTGGATTATAACTGTCTTTTTGAAAATAACTCCGATATGATGTTATCTGCTTCTACCTTCGGAGTGGGAATTATGAGTGAAAGCGGCTTTGATTCTTTTGGCGGAAGCATGAATTATAACTACGCATGGAAGTATAATACAGCGCCTAAGGACGAGAGCGAAGAGAACGCAAAAAGCGAAGCTTTCATTGATGATATCGAGGATGTTGTAAAAGCGTATGACACGAAAATAATTCAGGCTAAAGTGGATGAGCTTTACGAGAATGCCAAGACGCTTTCAAATGAACTTAAGGATGAATTTGATGATGCGAGCGATGTGCTTGAGGATAAGATAGAGGACGCAAGCACGGCGCTTATCGGTGATGTTATGACTTCGCTTACAGAGGCTGATATCGTTGAGCTCTATCTTTCCGATGCCGACGGCGAGGATTATTTAAAGCGTGCCGCTGAAAATCAGGATACAACCTTGAATGCACTTCTTGCCGAGAAGCTTGGCACAACGGAAACTGCACTTGACGAGCTCGAGGATGCGTTTGATAAAATCGAGGACGATGACGATGCGACAAGCTTTGACGATGAGCCGCCTACTGTAAATC
>CAVBOS010000308.1:0-2189 GCA_963597005.1 Lachnospiraceae bacterium | reverse complement strand
ATTTTGGTTAACTTTGACAGCCTGTCTTTTTTATTATCGCTTCGCTCTGTTTTTCATTTTTAACAGGTGCTTCGCTTCTCTCTCGTGGGCTCTGCCCACACCCGTACGCTTTTTGTAAAAAGCGTGGCAAAAACTTTTATGTTTCCGATAATATTGATTTTTGTGGTCAAACAGCATAAAATGTATACAAAAGCTTTCGCTTTGGAAAGGTGTGTTGATTATGATATATTATGTTTCACAAAACGGCAGATACGGCGGCAATGGCACTAAGGAAGATCCCTTCAAGCTTATCAATTCTGCGGCAAAAATAGCTGAGCCAGGCGATGAGGTTATTGTTATGCCGGGTGTTTACCGTGAGAATGTCAATCCTCTTCGCGGAGGTACTGCCGAGAAGAGAATCGTTTATCGTTCTTCTGAGCCGAAAAAGGCTGTAATCAAAGGCTCTGAAGAAGTAAAGTCTTGGGAAAAACTCGACGGCGGTATTTGGAAGACGGAAATCGACAATTCGCTTTTCGGTGATTACAACCCTTACACGACGCTTGTCAGAGGTGACTGGTTTATTGCGACATACATTGCTCACACGGGTGAGGTTTACTTAAACGGCAAGGCTATGTATGAGGTGACAACGCTTGATGGTGTAAAAAATCCCGTGAAGTCAAAAGCAAGCTGGGATCCTGATTTCTCGGTTTACACCTGGTACACAGAGCAGAATGAAAAAGAAGACAAGACTGTCATTTATGCTAATTTCCACAACTATGATCCAACTGCCGAATGTGTAGAGATAAACGTGAGAAGAAACTGTTTCTATCCTCAGGCGGAGGGCAACGGCTACATCACTCTTGACGGTTTCACAGTAACTCAGGCGGCTACTCAATGGGCACCTCCGACGGCTTATCAGGAGGGAATGATCGGCCCGCACTGGTCAAAGGGTTGGATAATCGAGAACTGTGATATTTCAAACTCTAAGTGCAGCGGTATTTCCCTCGGAAAATACCTTCAGGAGAATAACGATAACAAGTGGCTCAAGCAGAAATACAAGGACGGAACTCAGACGGAGCGTGACTGCATTTGTCAGGCACAAAGAGAGGGCTGGAGCAAGGAGAACATCGGCTCTCACATCATCCGTAATAATGATATTCACGACTGCGGACAGACGGGCATAGTCGGACATCTCGGCGGTGTTTTCTCTTTGATTGAGAACAACCATATTCACAACATCAACAATCGCCAGAATCTTGCGGGAGCTGAAATCGGCGGAATTAAAATGCATGCGGCGATTGACTGTATATTCAAAAACAACCACATTCATCACTGCACAAGAGGCATTTGGCTCGACTGGCAGGCTCAGGGAACGAGAGTAACGAGAAACTTTTTCCACGACAACACTTTGCCGTATGAATTTCTCATGTGTCCCGAGGGAATGAGCGGCACGGGTGAAGATTTATTTATCGAGGTTTCTCACGGCCCGACGCTTGTCGATCACAATGTATTTCTTTCCGCAAGGGCACTCAAGCTTGCCACACAAGGTGTTGCAATAGTAAATAATCTGATTGCAGGCTCATTTACGACGGTCGGAAAGGGAGTTAATAACGGAACTCTCACGAAGTTATCTCCGAGATACACGCCGTATCACGAGAAGCACGGCACGGATGTTGCAGGCTTTATGACGATTCTTCACGGCGATATGAGAATATACAACAATATATTTGTTCAGCAACCGATTCACCCGTTTATGAAGGCGGCTATGGACAAGGGCGGTTTTGGCGAATGGGACGACTGCAATGTTATTGCGGGAACAGTACCGTACAGCGGCTATCAGACCTTTGAGCAGTGGGACAAGGAATTTGACGGTTACTGCGGAATGGGCAGTGCACCGAGCGACCGTTATTACATTCCACTTCCTGTTTGGACGGGCGGAAATATGTTCTTTAACGGTGCAAAGCCGTGCGACATAGAGCAGGACGGAAAGGTAATCGACGAGAAAATCACTCTTGAGCTTGAGAAAACCGATGAAGGATATTTCCTTAACACCGACCTCGGAAAATATGCCGAAAAGAGAACGCTTCTTCACACGGAGGATCTCGGTATGGCTTTTGAGCCTGAAGAGAGGTACGAAAATCCTGACGGAAGCAGTATCACCTTTAACGAGGATTATTTCGGCAAGGTAACGGAAAGCGTGATTGCAGGCC
>CAVBOS010000307.1:0-2214 GCA_963597005.1 Lachnospiraceae bacterium | reverse complement strand
ATCGGTAAGGCTTGCGGGAACAGAAATAATCACCCTCGGCTTTCTGATTGAAGGGCCTTTCAAAAGCTTACGCAAAAAATATTTCAGCATAGCGGCGCAAGCCGACAGATCAGCAACTGCACCGTTTGCAATCGGCTTTATGGTCATGATGTTTTCAGGAGTCTTTCCTATCATATCCTGAGCATCTCTGCCGCACGAAACAACCTCATCGGTTCTCATATCGATAGAAATGACAGAAGGCTCACGCAAAACTATGCCCTTACCTCTCTGAAAAATAACTGTATTCGCTGAACCGAGATCTATGCCAAGCTCTTTTTCGTCTGCAACAGGGCTAACTCTTTTTTCATTATTTGCCATGAATTAACCCTCTCTCTTCTTTCCTGTACTGCCAAAGCCACCCTCTCCTCTGACGGTTTCTGAAAGTTCATTAACTTCCTCGACTTCAGGGGTAAGAATTGGCGTAACAACAAGCTGTGCAATTCTGTCACCGCAATTGATTGTGTAAGGCACATCGGAACGATTGTGAATCGGCACTTTTAATTCTCCGCGATAGTCGCTGTCAATTACTCCGACATCGTTCGCCATATGTATTCCGTGCTTAAGTGACAAGCCACTTCTTGAATAAACAAGACCGACAGTACACTCAGGTATTTCAATTGCTATACCAGTAGGAATAAGCTTGCGTTCGTTGGGCAAAACGGTAATTGGCTCCTCTGTAAGGCAACACAAATCGTAGCCCGCCGAGCCTACAGTTTCTCTCTTAGGAAGCATCGCTCCCTCTCTTAATTTTTTAACATATAATTTATTAGACATTATATGATACCTCTATAATATAATCCTTTTGTGAATTCTCCGTGTATTTTTTCATTTTTATTAAAAGCTTCAATGACTTCGGCTACCTGTGCACGGTTTTCATCGGTAAATCGCAAAGTAATAAAGTCAACATTTTTAATATCCGACTGCCTATCACTCAGATTAAGCGGCAAGGAATTAAGCACCTCGACGCTTCTGAAGCTCTTTCCCTTCATACACATTACAGGGAACTTATATCCCTTTCTGTCAGTTATGCTCTGCACCTTCTTACATCCTATGCATTTACCGTGACCTATCGGACACGCTCTGTTAAGCATAAGTGCCTGACGGCCGTAAGCCATAATTCCTCTCGGCAGACTGCCGTTAAGCTCTTTGATTTCGTCAAGCGTCAATTCAAAACTAAGCTCACTGTCAGCAGCACCAAGTTCTTCGAGAGTTTTAAGCGATTCGCCGTTAGCGACATTAAGTGAAAATGCCCCGTGTACAGTGCCACCAACTTTCTTAACAATTGCAACAGCACCTATATTACCGCACATAAAATCGGAGACGCCATTTTCGACAAGTTCTTTTGCTTTACACGTGATCTCGTCATCAGCTCCGAAATAGCTTCTCGGCATAAGTGCGCCAACTTTCACACCATATTCTTTTGCGTGCTCAAAATGCTCGACAGACTCTGTTATTGGAAGATAAATCATATCAAGAATCGATACCGCATCCGATAACTGCGAATATGATGAGAAAATGCCGTATTTCTTGCTTAAAATATGTTCTGTGTTTTCTTCGATACGGTCTATATCTGTAAAGCTATATTGCTTTAATTCGCTTCGAATCTCATCAAGCTTTTCCGTGGCGTTTCTTCTTATCTCATTGATAGCCGACATCGGCACGGTGCTTATGCCGTCAAGTTCTATATTTGCGTTCTCAAGATGATAGGCGGTCGAGCCGAGCTTTTCAAGCTGTTTTCTCACTCGTTCTTCGTCAAGCGGACGGTTTTGGGCTGTCTCTCCAAGCGTTTCGGATTTAGCTTTTACCGTATTGCCGTCACAGTCGCTCAAGGTTAATTCTATCGGACTGCCGACAGAAAGCTTAAAGTCCATATTAACGGGAACTCGGTTTGCTTCACCCTTATAAAGCTCATGCAGCTTATTGAAAACAGCATTATTTCCTGCTGTAACATCATCCTTTGTTCTTATGCCGAACATGTCCGGCCCTCTTTTGCCCGTAAGATAAGCGTCGGTGAAGCCCGATCTCGAGAAAACTGCTTCTAGATTTTTCATTAACTCCTGATTTGGCTTTTCACCGTCCGCCGCACTTCTGCCGGCTGACACAGCTGCCGCAACATATTCGGGGCGTTTCATTCTTCCCTCGATTTTAGCCGAGCATACGCCTGCCGATTGAAGC
>CAVBOS010000306.1:0-2239 GCA_963597005.1 Lachnospiraceae bacterium | reverse complement strand
GTTCCGCTGTAGGAATTGCTGTAGCTGTCGGTTCTGCAGTGGGCTCTGCTGTTGGTTCTGCTGTGGGTATCGGTGTAGGTGTCGGTTCCTCAGCCACAGTTGGGAGCTTAAATCCGACCATGAAAAATTCTCCTTCTTCCATAACTTCCATAATGTAGGATTTAACTTTCATTCCCCCGACGTTAAGCACTACATTCTCTTTTGTGAGATTTTTTATTGTATATCCATCCTTAACATTTATCCTTGCCACAAGATAATAATTATTCTCTGCGTCAAACAGAACGGAAGCGTCTTTAATTATATCACTGTCCTCGTCAAGAAAATCAGCATCAAGAATGATATACGTGCTGTAATACTCGTTTTTCTCGTAAAAATAGACTCCCTCATTACTGTCATCAATAGAAATAGATGTATCATTCGTCACACTTTTTCCGATATGATAACCGTCAAGAGTGAGGCTCACTGAGTTTACCTCCTTGACTTCGTCGAGTATGGGAAGTTCAAAGCCAACTTCTATAGCAGAGTAATCTGAATTCGGCAAAATCACATAAGGCTTGATATTCTCTCCCATAACATTAAGAGAAACATCATCCTTAGTAAAATTCTTGAATGTATAGCTACTGGTCTGAGCACAAAGCTTCACATGCATATAATAAGACTTACCCGCCTCGTAAGTAACTGAAGAATCCTTTACGCAGTCTGATTCCGTCAAGCCGCCGTCATCAAGGCTTTCGTCATACGCCTTAGTTGTTATAAGGTACTTTTCATCCTGACCGTAACCGTATGTTCTGAAAAGAACTCCTTCTTTCCCCTCGTCAAAATTGATATTTGAATTCGTTCCGTAAGCTATGCGTCTTCCGACTTTATAATTTTCAAATGTCATGCTGAAAGCAGGAATTTCCTTTGGGCTGGGTTCAGGCAGTTTGAAGCTAAACAGCACCATCTTTTGGCCCACATTTTGTTTCATAAGAAAATGTGAGGTTACGCTCTGTCCTCCGACATTAAGCGTAATATTTTCTTTTTCCAAATTATCATAGCTATAGCCGTCTTCAACCATCATAATTACCTGAAGGTAATATGGTTTATACATTTCAAAAAGAACCGATGTATCCCTAATGATTTGGTTACCTGGGAAGTTACCGTCACTACCTATAGAATTAAAATAGTCTATATTGGTAATCATATAGCTTTCATAATATTCGTCACTGGTAAAACAAACGCCGTCTGTACTGCCGCTTATAGAAAGTGAAGTATCGTTTACAACGCTTTTTCCGACCTTATAACCGTTTAATGTCAACGAAATCGACGAAACATCTTTAATGTCATTATAAACTTCATGCTCTTCATCCTCATCTGTCGGAGAGTCAAAGGTCGGCTCTTCTGTCGGTTCGGCAGTAGGCGTTTCAGTCGGGTTTACTGTTGGTTCGACCGTAGGTTCGACCGTAGGTTCGACCGTAGGTTCGGCTGTAGGTTCGGCTGTAGGTTCAGTTGTCGGCTCAGCACTTGGCTTAGGCATTACATCTGACCAATAATCAGTGCCGTCTTCCTCTTTCTGTTCGTCATTTTGTATTTCGGTGGCACTTGTTTCCGATGTGGTATCTGCTTGCACATCATCAGCAAAAGCCACGCTTGGAATCATACTCGCAAACAAAGCGAGAGCGAGCACGAGACTTGTAATTTTACTCCTCATGGTGAAAACTCCTTGTAAATTTGTAATATATTTTAAGTATATGTTTTTATTGTATTTTTAGCAATAGTTTTTCTGCTTTTTAGTGCTTAATAATTCTCGTATGTTACCGTAGTGGCAAGCTTCGAAGTGGTGTGTTGAGTTATTTCAGAACAATATTTGTATTCCACAATTTCTCTTTGTGTGAATAAGTCGGCTTGTAGGCTTCGGTTAATTTGTAGGATACAATTATTGCACATTTATTTTAAAAATGAGAAAGGGCGACCAAAGGTCGCCCCTACGGGATTTGTGTTTTGTATTTTTTTGTGCGCTATTTAATCATAAATTATTTATTACTAATTAAAATAACCTCCACATTCAACACTCCAAACTCCACATTTTGTAGCGCCCGCACGCTTTTTTGTAAAAAGCGTGGCAAAAACTTTTGTGTTTACTTTGTGTTCGGTATTTTGCTTTGTACGAATAAGTCGGCAGTCAAAGCCCAACCACGAACGCTTTGCGTTCTAAAATGCTTCGCATTTTGGTTAACTTTGACAGCCTGTCTTTTTTATT
>CAVBOS010000305.1:0-2246 GCA_963597005.1 Lachnospiraceae bacterium | reverse complement strand
GATAACGCTGTGAAGCTTTGCTGGAACGGCAAGCATTTAAATCTCACATTTGCAGATGACGAGGTTAGCGGGGGAAGAGACATAAGAAAAGCCGAGCTTGACAAGTGCGAAAATATCCGTATCATTGCAGATAAGAGCTCACTTGAAATCTATCTCGATAACGGAAGAGTCGTTATGAGCACAAGAATGTATCCCGATGAGGAGGAAACCCGTCTTTCGGTTAACGGACTTGATGCTACGCTTTATTCCCTGGATAAAATGAAAATTAAATATAATTAAATAATATAAAGAGAGGATATTCACTATGAAAGAGTTTAATTACACAATTACAGACGCAGTAGGAATTCATGCAAGACCGGCAGGCTTACTCGCTAAGAAGGCGGCTTCTTTTAAGAGCACAGTAACTGTAGTTAAGGGCGAGAAGAAGGCAGACACACGCCGTCTTATGGCTTTAATGGGACTCGGAATCAAGTGCGGTGATGTTATCACTGTTCAGGCAGAGGGCGAGGATGAGGAGACAGCAGCAGCGGAGCTTCAGGCATTCCTTACCGAGAACAAGTTCTGATTAATATCGGATAAAGTCTGAAAACCGCAAAAGGGGGAACCGAGTATGAAAGCAATCAAAGGTACCGGAGTTTCCGGTGGAATAGCAGAGGGTCCGATTTTTTGTTACAAGCGTTCGACAGGAGCTTCAAACGAAAGACAGGCTCAGGGCGCAGAAGTTGAACTTAGCCGTTACAGTGCGGCAACCGAACAGGCAGCTGCACAGCTTGATGCTTTAGCCGAAAAGACACGCAAGGAAATCGGCGATGAAGCGGCAATTCTTTTTGAAACACACAGAATGATGCTTGAAGATTTGGACTATACCGACCGAATCACAGAGCTTATCAATGATTCAAATGTCACTGCCGAGACAGCTGTTGAAACAGCGGGAAAGGAATTTTCCGAGATGTTTGCGGCTATGGATGATGATTACATGAAGGCAAGAAGCGTTGATGTAACAGATATTTCAAATCGTGTTATTTCAATCCTGAATGGTGAAAGCGAAGAGAGCAACGCTCCTGACAAGCCTGTTATCATCCTTGCTGACGATCTTACTCCGAGCGAAACGGTTCAGCTTGACAAGAGCAAAATTCTCGGATTTATTCTTACAGGCGGAAACGCTAACAGCCATACTGCGATTCTCGCAAGAACACTTGGTATTCCCGCGATCATTCATGCCGATATAGAGCTTGATTCTGCATATGAGGGCAGATCTACCATGATGGATGGCAGTATCGGTTACATAGTGATTGACCCTGACGACACCACGAGAGAGTACATGAGCAAGAAACAGCAGGAAGAGAAAGCCGTGAAGGTTATGCTCGAGCAGCTTAAGGGACAGCCTGATGTAACTCTTGACGGCAAACAGATTAAGGTATATGCAAATATCACTGCTCCCGCTGATGTTGACGCTGTTATCACAAACGACGCACGCGGAATAGGACTTTTCAGAAGTGAATTCCTTTATCTTGAGACAAACGATTTCCCTGATGAAGAAATGCAGTTTAACGCTTATCGCTCAGTCGTACAGCGTATGAACGGTGCAAGAGTTATCATCAGAACCATGGATATCGGTGCTGATAAGAAGATTGATTATTTCGGCTTGGCTGAGGAAGAAAATCCCGCACTCGGAATGCGTGCACTTCGCATTTGTTTATCAAGACCTGAAATTTTCAAAACTCAGCTCAGAGCACTTTACCGTGCTTCAGCTTACGGCAAATTGGCGGTTATGTTCCCAATGGTAGCAAGTCTCTGGGAAATTCAGGAGGCAAAGCGCCTTTGCAACGCTGTTATGAAAGAACTTTCAAACGAAAGAATTCCGTTTGACAAGGATCTTGAGCTTGGCGTTATGATAGAAACTCCTGCGGCTGTAATGATTGCTCCTGAGCTTGCAGAAGAGGTAAGCTTCTTCTCGATCGGTACAAACGACCTTACGCAGTACACACTGGCACTTGATCGCCAGAGCATTCAGGGCTTGGAGAGATTTTACGATCCTAAGCATCCTGCTGTTTTCAGAATGATTCAAATGACAGTTGATGCGGCACATAAAGCAGGCATCTGGGCTGGTATTTGTGGTGAGCTTGCTTCAGATGTTTCACTTGCTGAAACATTCATCAAGATGGGAGTGGATGAGCTTTCGGTTTCTCCGAGATCCGTTCTTCCTATCAGAAATGCAGTCAGAAACACTATGGCTGGCAAGTAAT
>CAVBOS010000304.1:0-2264 GCA_963597005.1 Lachnospiraceae bacterium | reverse complement strand
AGCCGCAGCAGCGTCAGCAGCCTTTGTAGCACCGGACTTGATTGCGATTGCGCAACCTACTGTGTAAGCCCACTTTGCGTTCTCAAAGCAGATCGGCTGTGTTTCCTGAACGATTGTGTATGGATCGATTCCGGCATCATCGCAGATTGCCTTGCACTCGTCGATAGAGGATATTCCGTATTCTTTTAAAACGCTGAGGATCTTAGCCTCACGTCTCTCGTATCCTTCAAATGTAGCCATTATTCTGCGCCTCCTTTATTATTCCTTACGTGGGTCGATGTACTTTACAGCATCTGCAAAGCGACCGTATGTACCCATGGACTTCTTATAAGCCTCGTTCGGTTCCATGCCCTGCTTGATGAAGTCAGTCATTTTGCCGAGGGAAACGAACTCATAGCCGATGACCTGATCGTCCTCGTCAAGAGCCATTCTTGTGCAGTAGCCTTCTGCCATCTCAAGGTAACGAACACCCTTCTCCATTGTACCGTACATTGTACCGACCATGGATCTGTAGCCCTTACCGAGGTCTTCCATACCTGCGCCGATAACAAGACCGTCGTCGGAGAAAGCGGACTGTGTACGACCGTAAACGATCTGGAGGAAGAGCTCACGCATAGCTGTGTTGATAGCATCGCAGACGAGGTCTGTGTTGAGAGCTTCCATAACAGTCTTGCCTGGGAGAATCTCAGCAGCCATAGCAGCGGAGTGAGTCATACCGGAGCATCCTACAGTCTCGACGAGAGCCTCGTGGATGATACCGTCCTTAACGTTGAGGGAGAGCTTGCAAGCACCCTGCTGAGGTGCACACCAGCCTACACCGTGAGTGTAACCGGAAATGTCTTTGATCTCTTTAGCGGCAATCCACTTGCCTTCCTCAGGAATCGGAGCCGGATCATGCTTCGGTCCCTTAGCAACAGTACACATGTTTGTTACTTCTTTAGAATAATTAATCATGTTGGTACTCCTTTCAGTTTGGTATTAAACCATATTAGTGCTTATAACATAACAACACGGTCATATTATAATGCAAAAATCCCATTTTTACAAGCGTTTTATAGTCTAAAATCGTTAGAATGGCTTGTTACAGGGAATAAAATTGTATAAAAAATCCGTTTTGCGTACTTACAAAGGGTAACAAAGCTTAAAATTGATATAAAATATCGGTATATTGAGATGCGGTTCAGTTTAATTTAGTATAATGTATTGCTTGAATTTAAGCTTAAATTCAGCTACAATTATGACGGTGATAAAAATGTCATATATATGTTTAATTTCAAATAAAAACGGAGCTTCAATATCTGCGGATTCAAGATTAAGTGCAAGAAGGGCTCATTTTAATCATGCCTTAAAGGTCTTTTCGACAAACGATTTGATTTTCGGCATAACAGGACTTTATAAAAGTACGGGCGAGGTGACTGCCAAAGCCGTAAGAGATATTCTGCTCGACACAAGAGTTTGTGCTGAGTCGAGAATTCAAAGTGCGATTTCTTACCTAAAGCTTCAGACAAAGGCTAATGATGCAGGCTGTTCTCTTTTGATTGCCGCAAAAGGCGAGGGCGGTAAAATTGTTTGCTCTGTCGACATTAAAGACGGAAAGCAAAAGCTTTGCGCCTATGATGCCGAAAACGAGATAGCAGTCCAGAACGGAAGAAATTCCGATAAGCTTACACCGTTAAAGGAATATCTTCCGAATAAGACAGACGAAATTGAAGAAATCAATCTTCTGACCCAAAAAAGAACCGCAGAAGCTATTGCTTATGATAAGAAAATGAAGAAGCTATTGGGCAACTATAATGACACAGTTGGCGGGAAAATTAATACTGTCAGTTTGAAGTGGTGAAATTGTGATACTATATGTTGTATTAAAAGCTAAACGCAACACCATAAATTCCAAAATATAAACTTCTTCAAAAAAATCCAAAAAAGTTCTTGCTTTTTTCTCAAAACAGTACTATAATCAATACTGTTCTCAGGAACGAAACAAAAACTTAAAAAATGGACGCTTAGCTCAGCTGGCTAGAGCACCTGCTTGACGTGCAGGGGGTCAGCGGTTCAAGTCCGTTAGCGTCCACCAAACCTCAGATTAATTTCTGAGGTTTTCTTTTTGTGTATGATTGATTAATGAAAACCTCGTGTGACTTAATTTGCCACACGAGGTTTTTGTTATGTTTTCAGATAAATATACTTCCTCACAGGATACTTTGTCACAGCAAGGCGATACACGCTGTTTTTTTCGATTTCCTTTATTGACTTCATGCCTGTCA
>CAVBOS010000303.1:0-2269 GCA_963597005.1 Lachnospiraceae bacterium | reverse complement strand
TCTTTCATCTGAGTGAACACGGTAACGGTGTTCACTCAGATGAAAGATTTGCTTGACGGTACGTTTCTTGCGGGCGAATATAAACTGGTTGTAATAATTATCGCTGTGCTTGCGGTATCCGTTATACTCGGCTTATTCCTTAAAACACGACTTGGACTTGCTATCCGTGCGACCGGAAATAATCCCGCCATGGTTAAGTCGTCCTCAATAAATCCAGCAATGACAACAATTGTCGGTTTATGCGTAGCTAATTCGTTTACTGCACTTTCAGGCTGTCTTTTGGCTCAGTCACAAAAGAGCGTTAATATTGACATTGGAACTGGAATGGTCACAATTGCACTCGCTTCACTTCTTATCGGCGGTGCTTTTTTCGGTAAGGGCAAAATTCCGCTCAGAATATTTGGTATGATAGTCGGCGCTGTTATCTTCCGACTTGTCTACACCATTGCGCTTAGATTCAATCTTCCCGCATATATGCTCAAGCTTGTTTCTTCCGTAATAGTTGTGCTTGCAATTTCACTTCCTTATTTCAAGAAGCAGCTTCCTTATATAATGAGAAGATTCAGAAAGGAGAACACCCGTGCTTAAGCTTACAAACATTTCAAAAACCTTTAACCCGGGCACCGTAAATGAAAAAAAGGTGTTTGACGGACTTAATTTTCATGTTAATAAGGGTGATTTCATTTCGATAATCGGGGCGAACGGTGCGGGAAAATCCACACTTTTTAATGCGATTTCAGGTACTTTTATCACTGACAGCGGAAAAATAGAGCTTGATGGACAGGACATTACTTTTATGAAGGAACATGTCCGCTCAAGAAAGATAGGCAGACTTTTTCAGGACCCCATGCTCGGAAGTGCACCCGGTATGACAATAGGGGAGAATCTTGCTCTTGCCGCAGGTCATGGCGGATGGCTGAGTTTTGTATCAAAAAAGGATAAGGATGCGTTCAGAGAAAAGCTATCTATGCTTTCCATGGGACTTGAAGACAGAATGAATCAGCCTGTTGGTCTTCTTTCGGGCGGTCAAAGGCAGGCGCTTACATTGCTTATGGCAACATATAATCCGCCGAAGCTTTTACTGCTTGATGAGCACACGGCCGCACTTGACCCGGGAACAGCCGAAAAGGTTCTCGAGATAACAAAGAAAACGGTAGCCGAAAATAATCTAACTTGCCTGATGATAACTCACAATATGCAGTCGGCGCTTGACCTCGGAAACAGAACTGTTATGATGAATAACGGAAAGATAATTTTTGATGTCAGCGGCGAGGAGAGAAAGAATATGACTGTTTCTGATTTGCTTGAGAAATTCAAGACGGCTTCAGGAAAAGAACTCGATAACGACAGAATGCTGCTTCGAGCTGATGATTGAAGTTAATGTGCGGCAGATTTTATGTCTGCCGTATATTTTTGGCAAAAAAGCATAATCTTAAAAATAACGGTAGCATTGGAAGTTTATTTGTGCTACAATGAAAGAACCGTAAATCAAATTTATCCCCCAACTTTTGATTGATAGGAAAGGAAAAATTAAGTATGAAAGCAGTAATTACAGTACTCGGAAAAGATATGGTCGGTATCCTCGCAAAGGTTTCGACGGTATGCGCCGAAAAAAATGTCAATGTCATTGAGGTTACTCAGTCCATTATGCAGGATATGTTTGCCATGATAATGATGGTTGATGTTTCCGCTTGTTCAATTCCGTTCGCAGATTTGGCAGATGAGCTTGTCAGCGTGGGCGAGTCTATGGGACTTAAGATTCATGTTATGCATGAGGACATTTTTAACTCCATGCACAAAATCTGATGAGAGGTATTATCAATGCTTGAAACAAGAGATATACTTGAAACCATTAATATGATAGATAACGAAGACCTTGACGTGCGTACTATAACTATGGGTATCTCACTGCTTGATTGCGCTGATGAAAACATCGACGCCGCTTGCACAAAGGTCTACGATAAAATTTGCCGCTACGCTCAGAACCTCGTCAAAACAGGCGAGGACATCAGCAAGGAATACGGTATTCCGATTGTTAACAAGAGAATTTCTGTCACTCCTATTGCGCTTATTGCAGGTGCATGCGCAGGTAAGGATCCGATTAAGTTTGCAAAAACTCTCGACAGAGCCGCAAAAGAGGTCGGAGTAAACTTCCTCGGCGGTTACTCAGCACTTGTTCAGAAGGGCTTCGGCCCCGGTGACTATGCTCTTATCGAGAGCATTCCGCAGGCTTTGGCAGAGACGGATATCGTCTGTGCTTCCGTTAATG
>CAVBOS010000302.1:0-2269 GCA_963597005.1 Lachnospiraceae bacterium | reverse complement strand
GTGCGCCCGTAAGGGGCTGTAATAATCTTACCTTGAGCAAGTAATAGGGCAAGGTATCAAAGCGGAATAATCCGCACCCTATCGTCACCCGACTTATCCGAAAGGGGAAACCCGACGGGGAGTGTAGCATGTCGGAGGGCACGAAACACGGAAACTTCCAAAGTGTTTGCGTGGTAGTGACGAAAAGTTATGAATAAGGATGAAAGCTAAACTGCCTGAATGACAGTCGGAGATTGGGCAAAATGTTGCTCCATGCGTAAGGAAGTTATACTCGCATGTACTCTGGTGGATATGAGTCGGCCATGCGTACCCACAAGATACCCAGAGTAAATCAGCCATAGGATAATGGAAAACGGCGAACGTCACATCCGAAATCATAGCAGGCTCATGTTATTACAGTTCTAAACGGGGATTGCCTACGGTAAAACGCCGAATATCGGCTATGAGTGCTATGAGAAAAAGCGACTCTGAATATTTACTAAGGCAACAGAGTCTCCGTAGTAGTCCGAGGACGGGAAAGCCGTCCACATGGCGAAGGGAGACAGTCTTTCTTCAATACAAATAACAAGGAAAGGTGCGTGAGGCATTACGAGAAGTCCTGAAAATGTATTGAAAAGCTTAAGTGAAAAAGCAAAAAACAAAGAATACAGGTACGAGAGATTATACCGTAACCTGTACAATCCAGAGTTCTATCTGCTCGCATACCAGAATATTGCGACCTCTCAGGGGAGCATGACGGCAGGGGCGGATGGACTCACTCTTGACGGTATGAGCATGGAGCGCATTGAAAAACTCATTGCGAAATTAAGAGACCATTCATACCAGCCGAACCCAGCAAGGCGTGTCTATATTGCGAAGAAAAATAGCAATAAAAAGCGCCCATTGGGGATTCCGTCAACGGACGATAAACTGCTGCAGGAAGTCGTCCGTATGATATTAGAAGCGATTTATGAGCCGACATTCTCTGATAATTCACATGGTTTTAGACCGAAAAGAAGCTGCCACACAGCGTTAAAAGAAATCGTAACACTGTTTACTGGCACAAAGTGGATAATCGAGGGAGATATTAAGGCTTGCTTTGACAGCTTCGACCACCATATCACAATACAGCTTTTGAGAAAGCGCATAAAAGATGAAGCGTTCATATCGCTGATGTGGAAATTTTTAAGGGCAGGATATATGGAACAGTGGACGTACCACGAAACGTACTCCGGCAGTCCGCAAGGCTCCGGTGTCAGTCCGATACTTGCAAACATCTATCTGAACGAATTCGATGAGTTCATGGGGAAGATGAAAAACAGTTTTGACAAAGGCGATACAAGAAATCGTAAAGTCCACAAAGACCATGACAAGGCACGCTGGGCTTATCGGAAAGCGCAGAAAAATCTGGAAGCAGAGCGCACAGAAGCAAACCTGACCGCATTTAAAGAAGCAAGAAAAGTGATGCTGTCCACGCCGCATTTAGACGAAACGGACGAGAATTACAAAAGGCTTCAATACAACCGTTACGCTGATGATTTCCTGATTTCGGTAACAGGTTCAAAGCAGGACGCCGAAAATATCAAGGAACAGGTGAGGATATTCCTGAAAGACAAGTTAAATCTAACGATGTCGGAGGAGAAAACTCACGTTACCCACTCCTCTGAAAAGGTACGGTATCTTGGATACGACATAAGAGTATCAAGAAGTCAGGATACGAAGCGGACGGAAAAAGGCTTACAACGGGTGTGGTATGGAAAAGTGCAGTTATATATGCCGAAAGAAAAATGGATTGCAAAACTGCATGAATATGGAGCATTTAAAATCAAAAAGGACGAGAACGGCAAAGAGACTTGGAAACCGCTCCACAGAGGGGCGCTTATGCCATTGGATGATGTGGCGATCATCAGCAAGTATAATTCAGAAATCAGAGGTTTGTACAACTATTACAGGTTGGCAATCAATGTATGCAATCTGGGAAAATTCCATTCTATCATGCGTGGCAGTTGCCTAAAAACGCTGGCGGCAAAATATAATTCTTCTGTCATGAAGATGTATAAGAAATACCGCAGTGAAAAGGGCGACTTCGGCGCAGATTATAAAACCAAGAGTGGAACAAAGCGATGTGAATTTTACAATGAGGGATTCAGGCGTAACAAGAATATCGCTCCCGAATTTGTAGACATTATGCCGAAGTATAGAGGGCGAATAAAACCGAACAGCCTTGCAGGACGCTTAAAAAACGGAAAATGCGAGATATGTGGGGCAAGTCCTGTAAAAGTGTATATGC
>CAVBOS010000301.1:0-2277 GCA_963597005.1 Lachnospiraceae bacterium | reverse complement strand
GTTATAGCTTAATAAATACTGATATACTTTAGCCACAGTAAACAAATGAAGCCAAATACCAAGAAACTCCTATAATAATTTTAAGAAAATTTAATCTTCTTGACTGATAATCCTAATACTATAAATTTGCACTATAGCCTAATTTCAACCGATTTACAAAAAGGTCTTGCTTTTTAATAAGAGTAAGACTTTTTTGTTTTGAACTTTCTTAATAAAGCAAAAATCCGACTCTGCCTAACACAAAGTCGGATTTAATCACATATTCTTATTTAAGATATTGACAAATAATATCACCAATTTCAGATGTAGAAAGAACTTTCTCACCGCTTTTTGCAATATCGGCTGTACGATGTCCATCATTAAGAGCTTTTTCACAAGCTTCCTCAATTGCATCTGCTTCATCTGAAAGATTAAACGAGTAGCGAAGCATCATTGCTGTAGAAAGAATAGTTGCAATAGGATTAGCAATGCCTTTACCGGCAATATCAGGTGCAGAACCGTGGATAGGCTCATACATTCCCAAAGTAGTCTTTCCGATAGATGCGGAAGGTAACATACCGATAGAACCTGTAATCATACTTGCTTCATCGGAGAGAATGTCTCCGAAAAGGTTTCCTGTAACGATAACATCAAACTGACCCGGATTACGAACCAACTGCATAGCACAGTTATCAACATACATATCCGAATACTCAACATCGGGATATTCAGCAGCAAGCTTATGCATGGTTTCACGCCATACACGTGAAGTCTCGAGTACATTAGCCTTATCGACAGATGTAACCTTATGTCTACGCTTGCGAGCCATATCAAAGGCGCGACGACCTATTCTTTCGACCTCTGTTACGGAGTAGTTCATATCGTCCCAGCCTGTTTCACCAAGCTCCGAATCACGACGACCTCTTTTACCGAAATAGACATCACCTGTAAGCTCACGGCAAACAAGGATATCGAATCCATCACCGATGATTTCAGGCTTGATTGGGCAAGCATCTGCTAATGCGGCATGCATTTGAGCAGGACGCAGATTAACAAAAAGACCAAGTTCCGAACGAAGGCCAAGTAAAGCGCGCTCAGGGCGTTTGCTTGATTCTACTGTGTCCCATTTAGGTCCGCCTACAGCACCAAGCAGAACTGAATCGGAAGCTTTACAAACATCTAATGTTTCCTGTGGTAAAGGAATACCATATTCATCTATAGCACATCCGCCAGCTAAACACTCTTTAAAGTTGAAGGTGTGTCCGTATTTTTCACCGACAGCTTCAAGTACCTTCATAGCTTCAGTAACAATCTCAGGACCTATGCCGTCACCTTTTACTACTGCAATGTTATAATTCATGATTAATTATTCTCTCTTTCTTTCAAGCTCTTGAGCAATCCGCCTGACTGAATTATATTCTGGAGGAACGGAGGGAAAGCCGCTGCCTGGAAGGTCTCGCCTGTTGTTATATCGGTAATAACACCGGAGTCGAAATCGACCTCAACTTCATCACCGTTTGAAATAGCATTTGCAGCAGCTTCGCTTTCCATAATCGGTAAACCGATATTAATAGAACTGCGATAGAAAATTCTTGCGAACGATGATGCGATAACACAAGATATACCGTTATCACGAATAACCTGAGGCGCATGCTCACGAGATGAGCCACAACCAAAGTTTTTTGTAGCGACCATAATATCGCCCTTCTGAACATTTTTAACAAACTCTGTATCAATATCCTCCATTGCATGTGTAGCAAGCTCTGTAGGATCAGCAATATTAAGATAACGTGCGGGAATGATAACATCGGTATCAATGTTATCTCCGTACTTGAATACTCTTCCTTTTGCTTTCATTAGTGTGCACTCCTTTCTCAATCAAGCTCTGCAGGGTCCGTGATATAGCCTGTGATTGCCGAAGCAGCGGCTACTGACGGGTTTGCAAGATAAATTTCAGATGTAACATGTCCCATACGACCAACGAAGTTACGATTTGTTGTTGACACAGCTCTCTCACCATGAGCCAAAATACCCATATGACCACCAAGGCAAGGACCGCAAGTCGGTGTAGATAAAATCGCTCCTGCTTCAACAAAAATCTTTGCAAGCCCCTCTTCGATGCACTGTAAGTATACAGCCTGGGTTGCAGGAATAACAATGGTACGAACTGTATTTTTTACCTTTCTGCCTTTAAGTATGGCGGCGGCATCTCTCATATCCTGAATTCTACCGTTTGTGCAAGAACCAATAACAGACTGTTGAATTTCAATTTTACCAAGCTCGTCTACGGTCTTTGTG
>CAVBOS010000300.1:0-2289 GCA_963597005.1 Lachnospiraceae bacterium | reverse complement strand
CATTAACTCCTTGGACGATGATATCGCGGCGGTTAACGGAAACTGGAAACCAAAGGTTGGCGCAAGGTCTAATGGTGATGGATGGGGCTATATCAATGCATTACAAGCTGATATCAACGACACAGGTTGGAAAGTTGAAATCCCAGGTAAAGTTACAGGTTTAGCGGCATCAATTAAAAGCGAGCTTGAGAGTCAGGTCGCTAAATTCTCGTTTACAAACAGGAGCGGTCAGACCGTCACAAACTGGGGTGCTCTAAATTTATCAACCGAGTTTAGGGCAAGCGGCGGTTATGTTAATGAAGGTCAGATGTTCGTTGCACGAGAAGCTGGTCCCGAGCTTGTCGGTACAATCGGCAGAAGAACAGCGGTTGTTAACAACGAACAGATTGTTGCTTCCGTTGCACGAGGTGTTGAGAGTGCCAACGCAGAAGAAGCAGTTTTACTCAGAGAGCAGAACAGACTGTTAAGAGCAATCCTTGCAAAGGACAGCACGGTTACGGTCTCAACTTCACAGATAGTAAACGGTCTCGAAAGAATGAGCAGAAGAACAGGAACAGCAACTATTTAACGGTAAGCGGTGTGCTTTTTAGGGCGCACCGCAAACACCGATAAAGGAGATTATATGTCAGTACGAATTGATAACAGTGAAAATAATCCACTGCCGTACATTGCTTTTTACAATTCGTCAACGGGTTATTGGAACGACAAAGTGCCTATGTATGTGCCGCACACATACAGCGAGACACTCGAAGATATATCCGAAAGTTCGGCAGGACGAACAGAGGACGGAACGCTTTACAAGAAGACAATCGCAAGGGGTGTCAACGTCAGAAGCATTTCTTTAGGTTGGAAGAACATACCGCTTAATGTGGCGGCATACATTTTGAAAACATTCACAAGTGCGGAGTACTTCAAGCCTAAATTCTTTGACATGGCAACAAACGCATATATAACAAACAAGGAATTTTATTTGGGCAACCGAACAGTAGGAATGTACAACTTCAATAAAAAGATATGTGAAAGCTTGTCTTTTAACATCATACAAAGAATAGGAGACAGTTATTAATGTTAGTGTGTTCGACAGCGGCAAAGCAAGCTGTAATAAAAGGCGGAAGTGCGGCGCACCAGTATCCAACTGTGAAAATCACGGTTAACCCGGGGGTTAAAGACAAGGGACATACGGTGACAGTGCAAGAAAGTGACATCGTACAAGGTGGAATGATTATTGACCGTTCTTGCGTGAGCAGTAACAAGCTGGAGCTAGGAACAACGGTTGCAAGTGAGCTCACGCTTAAAATTGATAACACAAGCGGAAAATTCAGTGGTTTGTCTTGGGCGGGTGCTTATGTTTATCCTGCAATTGGAATGATACTTGAAGACGGCACGAAAGAAAGCATTGATTTAGGCGTGTTCATGGTTGATGAAACAAGTTACAGCGGGAAGATAATTACGCTTACTTGTCTCGACAGAATGACTTGGTTTGACAAGACCGTGCCGAGTTACAGTGAGAAGACTGTTTGGAATTATACAATGGCGGAATTGGTGAAGCAGATATGCAGGGATTGCAGTGTGGATTATTCGGCGAACATTGATGAATATTTCCCGTATCGTCCAAACGCAAGCTATGCTAACTTTCGTTATTGGTTAAGTGACAAAAGCTCTAATCCGCAAGGAAACACCTACAGAAATCTTCTGCACCAAATAGGAATAATCACAGGCGTCAATTGGCACATGAACCAACAGGGCGAACTTGACTACAGAAGACTGCCGTTTGTCACAGAGACTTGGGCGGCTAACTATATCAGACCGAGTATGAGATGGTCGAGCACACGAGAGACAAAGCCCGTTATCATCAATAGCGCGAAATACACTTACAACGGCAACGAGTATGTTATCAAATACAACTCAGGGCAGACACGACTTGATTTAGGCACATTTACGCTTTTGCGGTCAGCTAACAAAGTTTCGATTGTGCAAGGATACTTCAATCGACTTAAGACAGGAATGAAGATTTTCACAAGCGACGCTTCTCTTACTTACTACCCGTTCACAGCGTCTTGTATACCGATGTTTTGGTATATGCCGATGGATCAGGTGCGATTTGTGAATGAGAACGGCAAGGAATACAATTCGATTATCACCTCTTGCACCTATACGGTCAACGGCACGATGGAGTTGCAAAGTGCGGGCGAAGCAGCATACAAAGACGGATATGCAACCAAATACCGATACTATGGAGCTTCCAGTTTGGACGCTAGCGTCGGCTCATATCTCACGAGTTCGGTTTAC
>CAVBOS010000299.1:0-2291 GCA_963597005.1 Lachnospiraceae bacterium | reverse complement strand
TATTTTCTGTGCACATTTGTGCTACAGGGGTATTTTAGGGACTCGGTATGTATATATCGGCTATATATCTTGTTTTTCTTTTATTTTTCATCATTCACACGCTCTGCTTAACTGTCAAAGCCTTCCCAATTTCTGAATTGGGTGCAAATTCTTATCCTTTTCGGTGCGATAATTGACAGTCCCTAATGAGTATGTTATATTTCACTTCGGTTAGTCTCAACTAATACATATCATTAATATCATTACAATCACATAAGGAGAGACAAAATAATGATTAAAAGAGTAATATCACTTGTTCTCGGTTTGTCAGTTATGGCACTTTCTCTTGTCGGCTGCTCGAGCGATTCCGGCGCATCAAGCTCCAAAGAAGAGTCTGCGGCTTCCGTAGAAAACTCAGTTTCGAGCGAAGAGACATCCGCTGACGAAACAGAGTATCCCATCACAATCGCTCACGCATTCGGTGAAACCGTAATCGAGAGCAAGCCCGAGCGCATTGTCACATTGGGCTGGGGAAATCAGGACACTGTTCTCGCACTCGGCGTTGTTCCTGTCGGATGCTCTGCCGCTAACTACGGCTATGTTACCGACCACAAATTACACGAGTGGACAGACGAAGCATTTGCTTCTCTCGGCGAAGAAAATCCGAATGTATTTGACGACACCGACGGATTTGACTACGAGGCAATCAGCGACGCCGCTCCCGATGTTATCCTTGCCGCTTACTCTGGCATGACACAAGAGGAGTACGAGAAGCTCTCTGCTATAGCACCCGTTGTTCCTTATGAAGAGACCGCTTGGAAGACAACCTGGAAAGAGCAGACTGTCCGCAATGCTACAGGCATGGGCATGCAGAGCGAGGGCGAAGCACTCGTAAAAGAGACAGAGGAGCTCATCGCAGAGAAGGTTAGCGAGCATCCTGAGTTCTCAGGCGTAAAGGCCGGCTTCTTCTGGATCAGCGCTGACGATTTCAGCACATTCTACGCATACCTCCCCGCAGACCCAAGAGCTTCTTATTTACAGGATTTGGGCTTTGAGCTTCCCGACAGCATTAAGGAGCTTGCAGGCGACGGCTCGGAGTTCTCCGTAACACTCAGCCGTGAGAACGTTGAGCAGCTCTCAGACATTGACCTTATGGTTGTCTACGGTGACGAGGCACTTCTCGAGGCACTTCTCGAGGCACTACAGAAGGATGAGCTCATGAGCCAGATTCCCGCAATCAAGAACGGTGCGGTTGTTCTTCTTGACAGCACATCCCGTCTTGCGGCTTCAACAACACCGAGCATTCTTTCAATCCCTGCAACAATAGACGAGTATCTCGATGTATTGTCAGAGGCTTGCGGTAAAATCAATGAGTAAGAAAAAAACGCTTATCGTATGCTGTCTTTCGGCGGTTATACTTTTGATTTGTGTATTTTTGTCGATTGCCTGCGGAGTTAAATCCGTAGGCTTTCGGAGCATTTTGGGCGCATTTATTCCGAACGGAGCGTCCGATGTTGATGTCAACATAGTTCTTGCAAGAGTGCCGAGAACCGTTTTCGGCGTCCTTGCGGGGGCGGCACTGGGCGTATCGGGACTTCTCATGCAGTCAATCACGAGAAACCCCATAGCAGACCCAAGCATACTCGGTGTAAACACGGGTGCTTCTCTTTTTGTCGTAAGCGGTATTGCATTTCTTCATATTCAAAGTGGAAACGGCTACATTTGGCTTGCGTTCGTCGGTGCGGCACTCACAGCGGTTCTCGTCTACGGGCTTGCTTCGGTCGGAAGCGGAGGAGCAACGCCAATTCGTCTTGCACTTGCAGGTGCGGCGGCATCAACGGCACTGCAGTCGCTTGTCAACACGATAATGCTGCCGAACACCTCCGTTATGGATCAGTTCCGCTTCTGGCAAGTAGGAAGCATTGGCGGCGCATCGTGGGACGATATAAAATTAATGAGCCCATATCTTGCGGTCGGCTTTTTGCTTGCGTTTTTCCTCGTGCCCTCGCTCAATACTCTGGCACTGGGTGATGACGTCGCAACGGGACTCGGCGTAAACGTAAATCTTGTCAGAGCATTGGCGGCTCTTTCGGGTGTGCTTCTGTGTGCGTCCGTGACTGCGCTTGCTGGCCCGATAAGCTTCATCGGACTTATGGTTCCACACCTTATCCGTTCTGCCGTAGGCCCTGATTTAAAGAAAATCATGCCGCTTTCGGCAGTTTGCGGAGCTTGCGTATTGCTTATAAGTGATGTTCTCGGCAGAATACTCGGCAGACCCGGCGAACTCGAATCGGGAATCATCACGGCTTTAA
>CAVBOS010000298.1:0-2292 GCA_963597005.1 Lachnospiraceae bacterium | reverse complement strand
CTATATAAATCTTCGTCAATGATGTACGGAACATGCTTTTGATCAATAGATTTTATGTGAAGACCAAGCTTACTGCAAATTCCCTCGCTTGCGTTCCAAGCATATGAAGGCTCGAATACATCAGGATGAGCTATTTTCTCTTCAAACTCCTCGGGAGTGAGATCACAGCCGTGTGCCTTTGCAAGTGCAAGACCATATTCATCTACATTGTAGCTGTATGCGCCCTTGATTTTCTTAATACTGTCCATACCAGCGGCGGCAAGACCGACCATATTAATCCAGAAAATATCCTGCATTCCTGAGCCAGTCATAGTGCAACCATTTGCCTTTGCAATTGCGTCAAGCTCGTCAATCTGCTCCTTCGCAGTTGTGCAAGGATAGATAGCTTCCTCACAGGTTGTGATAACGTTAATTCCTCTTGAAACACACTTTTTAGCATGCGGATAAATATCGTTGATGAAACTGAAAAGTGTGACAATGGCTACATCAGCCTTACTCTCATCGAGAACCTTGTCTGCATCACTTGAAATTACAACACCGGTTTTGTAACCGAGCTCTGCAAAGTCACCTACATCCATGCCGACTACTGCAGGATTGACGTCAATTGCGCCTACAACTTCTGCACCGTGATTGTAAAGATATCTGATGATATACTTAGCCATTTTACCGCAACCGTACTGTACAACTTTAACTTTTCTGTCCATAATAAAATCCTCCCTATATGAACCTAACTGAACGCTTTTCGTTCGGTTTTCCTTACAACTAAAGTATAAACCCTCACTTCGGTTCAGAGTCAAGAAGTTTGTGAAAAAATTATCGGGACTTGTAATCGCAAGAACATATTCCTTTTGCTGTCATCAAAAACATTGAACTCGGTCAATTCTTCGCAGATATAATCTCCTGCAATAGCATAGCCCATCTTCTTGCAAAAATTCAAAAGCTCGTTGCCGTATTCTGCTTCCTTATCGTAGTCGTCAAGGTAAATACAAGCGTACATTCCGCTATCAACGATTGAGATTTCACCAGGATGCTCGAGAATGCGTTTGTCTGAGAAAATAAAGGCTTTGTCTGCAATATATTTTCCGTATTCATAATTTTCCTTTTTTATTGAAGTCCCAAGATTATATGAATGAACTTGCGTTATGCCCGCAGAATATAGCTTTCTTCTTAGAAACATGACGATTTCTTCATAGCAGTTGCGGTCGAAGTCATAGAAATTTACATTGCAGGGGACAGACCATATATATCTTCTGTCAATATATTCAAGTGAAATTGTGCCTGTGTTAGGTGACTTACGGTAGCGTTCAATTTGTGCTATTGTTCTCTCAACTGCATCGTGCTGTTCTTTAAGCTTGCGCATTTGCTCATGAAGCTGTTCATTTTTCTGTGCTAAAATGCTCTCAATTAGAGTAACATCTTCTTTTTCGAGAACATTTTTGATTTCTACAAGACTCATTCCGAGTTCCTTCATATATATGATTATGTCGAGTCTTGCAGTTTGCTGGAGCGTATAGTATCGGTAACCGGTTTCTTCATCTGTATATGCCGGCTTTAGGAGTCCTTTTTTATCATAAAGTCTTAGCGTAGGTATACTTATTCCGTTAATCTCTGCCATTTTACCGATAGAAAGTAGTGAATTATCCATGAAATCACCTCTAAACTCTAATCTATAATTAGAGTTTAGAATATATAAACAGCTTTGTAAAGGGATTTTTCAAAAGATAAATCTTATCGATATTAGAGTTTGAAAGACAAATATAATAGAGGAGAACAAAATGCCAAAACCACATAATGATGTTTTAATGCAGTGATTTAGGTTGTGACACCCTGTTTGAAGAAAAAGTTATAGTAAATAAAAAAGCCACCTGTGATATTCAGACGGTTGATCCTTGAGAAATTGCTTTTTAGTGTGATTTAAAGTATAATTTATTTGCAGAGGTTTCCTGTTTTTTTAGATTACAGAGAACAATTATAAGTATAATATAGGCGGTGATATGATGTATAATCCACAGATAGAAACATTTATAAAGGTTGCGGACGCAGGAAGCTTTAACAAAGCGGCGGAGGAATTATATATCACGCCGACTGCCGTCATTAAACAAATCAATTTGCTTGAAAGCTCGCTTGACCTCATTTTGTTTGAGCGTACACACCGTGGGCTGATACTGACGGGTGCAGGCAAATCGCTTTACCAGGACGCAAAATATATTATCGGCTACTGCAAGGACAGTGTTGTCAGAGCGAAAAATGCGATGAGCGAGAGCGAAAATATTATTCGTATCGGCTCATCAC
>CAVBOS010000297.1:0-2317 GCA_963597005.1 Lachnospiraceae bacterium | reverse complement strand
CAACAGAGTCTATTGAATAAAATGATTGTGTATGGCTATGTCTTATTGGCATAGCCATACATAAAAGAAAGTGGTCATTAATGAAAAAAACAATAAGTATACTCCTCACAATATCTATGTTTATAACACTTATTTATCCGTGTGAAAGCGTAATTGCTGCAGAAATCAGAATGAATAATGCAACACAAGTGAGCAGTGACATAGCAGAAATGACAAAAGAATACAACGGCGAGTATGAAGAAAAGCTCAATAATACGGAAGCCGAAAGCATACCTGTTGACAACAGAGTAATTGTGAAAACAAAATCAAAAATCAACACATATGATTGTGTTGATGAGGTATACGGACTTGGATATGCCTTTATTCAGTTTGAAAACAGCGAATCTGCACAAGCGGCACTTAAACAATATAAAAAACACGGACTTACTGCAGAAACGGACAGAGTTTATAATCTCAATTACAATACAAACAATGAGCATTCCACATATGCATCAACTTCATCAACATGGGCATATTCCTTTACCGAAGCAGATACAACCGTAAACTATTTCAAAAATAAAAATTTGAATGACATTACCGTAGGTATTGTGGATTCAGGTATTGATTATACTCACTCTATGCTGAAATCAAGAATTATACGTACTAATGTAAATTTCAGCACCACAGGATTAAAAGATAATGAAATTGACGATGAAGGTCACGGAACAAGTTGCGCCGGTATAATCGCACAATGCACACCGAGCAATGTAAAACTTGCCGGTTTCAAAGCAGGAAACAGCGATGGCAAAATTTATGTTTCGGCTTTACTGTGTACATTTGAATACATATTAAATATGAGTAACAAGCCCGATATACTCAATATGAGTTTCGGTGGATACGGTGAGCCTCTTCCAATTGAAACAAATCTTCTAAAGGAACTTAAGGAAAGCGGTATTACTCTAATAGCAAGTGCAGGTAACGAAAACCTTGATACGGCAGATAGTACACTGGCAAACGACCCAAATGTATTTGCCGTATCGGCATTCGACCAAAAAGGTGAAAAATGCGCTTTTTCAAACTACGGCGAAACGGTTGATATGGCGGCACCGGGAATCAATATTTATACTGCTTCCATAGGCGGGAACTATGATTATAATTTTTCCGGAACTTCCGCCTCGGCTCCGTTTGTATCGGCAGCAGCTGCCGTTGTCTTGATGCAAGATAATACAAAAACACCCGATGAGGTTTTTAAAACACTGAAAACTTCCGCTTTTAACAGGAACCGCCCTTCGGACAGATTGTGGGCAGGAGCAGGATTACTTAATTTTACAAATCTTATCGAAAGTTCCGACCGAAAAAGTGAAGTTAGCTTTAATTATAAAAGCGGCGAATATCAGGATACCGTCAAAGTGGAATTATCCTGCACGGATAAATTGAACACAAAAATAGTCTATACAACAGATGGCACATTACCGAGTTCATCAAACGGCACAACATACAAAAACGCTATAGAGATAACAGATCAGGCGAATATAATTGCCGCGGCTTTTCCGATTATAGGAAACGCATTGCACAGTAATTACAGTTCTGCAAATTATCAGATATTCAAATCTGCGAAAGAAAGCGATTTTGAGATAAGTGACGACGGAGATATTACAGCATATAGCGGAACATATACGGCAATTCTTGTGCCCGATACAATAAACGGAATTACCCCTACTGCAATAGGCGAAAACTGCTTTAAAAACAGCGATATTGTGCATATTGAATTACCCGACACAATTAAAAAAATCAAAACCTCGGCATTTGAAAACAGTAATTTGCAGAAAATTAAGGCATCAGGCGTTACACATTGCTGGCAATCGGCATTTAAAAACTGTGCTTCTCTTTATGAAGAAAAAATGCCGAATATAGAATATATAAATGAGGCAACCTTTTATAATTGCAATATGCTTACAAAGCTTTCGTTTAAAGACAGTTTAAAATATGCGCAATGCGGTGCCGGAGTTGACGGTATCGGTGCATTAAAAGCTACAGGTATAACCGAAGCCGATTTCCCGAACTTGATATCATCAAGACGCGCTTTTGAAAACACTCCTGTTAAATATGCAAATTTGCCGAAATTAACGGAACTCGACGGCGGTTTTAAAAACTGCACTTTGCTTTCTGAACTTAATATTCCGTCTGTTACCGTTATAGGCCGAGAGGCTTTTGCAAATTGCGTTTCACTTCCAAAGGAAATGAATTTTTCAAATATAACAGAAGTTGGATATTTTGGATTTAAAGACTCTTTATTTGAAACACTTAATTTACCGAATTGCACATATCTGTGGGGAGA
>CAVBOS010000296.1:0-2327 GCA_963597005.1 Lachnospiraceae bacterium | reverse complement strand
TTTCACATCTGTCTATATGCTTTTGGGTGATGTTACTGTCAACGGAAAAAATGTTGTTTGCACGGATGACACATGGCAGTGCACACCGTCACCGCTTAAGTTCAGTTCGATTTATGACGGTGAAATGTATGATTCCACTAAGGAAATTAAGGACTGGGCATCTCCCGAGGGAGATTATAACGCTTGCTGGAACAAGGTAAAATATGCCGATACATCAAAAATCGGAGAAATTACTGACAGACTCAGCGTTCCTGTAAAGAAAATGCAGGAGTTTAAGCCTGATATAATCATCACTCCGAAAAACGAGTTTGTCCTCGATACCAAGCAGGAAATCACAGGCTGGATGGAGATTAAGGTAAATCAGCCTAAGGGCACGGTTATCAGACTTCAGTACGGTGAGATTCTTCAGGATGATTGTTTCTATAACGCTAACCTTCGTTCTGCTTTGGCTGAATACAGATTTGTTTGTGACGGCACAGAGCAGGTTATCAGACCTGTCACAACATTCTACGGCTTCAGATATGTAAAGGTGAGCGGCTTTGAAAGTGAGATAAAGGCAGAGGACTGCACAGCTTATGCGGTTTACAGCGACCTCGAAACAACGGGAAATATCGAGACTTCAAATGATAAAATTAACCGTCTTTTCTTAAATTCACTTTGGTCACAGAAAGACAACTTTGTTGACGTTCCGACCGACTGTCCACAGCGTGATGAGAGAATGGGCTGGACGGGTGACGCACAGGTATTCTGCGGCACGGCTAATTTCAATATGGACTGTCTGCCGTTCTACACAAAGTACGGCAAAGACCTTTACATTGACCAGAAAGAATTTGGTGGAAGAGTAACCATGGTTTCGCCGCTTATGGTAAGAGACGGACTTCTTTACGACAAGAATTTCAACGGCGGCGCTGTCGGTTGGGCTGATGCCGCAACTGTTGTACCGTGGACTACATATGTTTACAGCGGTGACAAGAGCATTCTCGAGAATCAGTTCGAGTCAATGAAGGATTGGGCAGACTGGATTTACAGAGTTGATGAGAGCACAGGCTCTACAAGACTTTGGAAAGAGCTAACTATGCATTTCGGCGACTGGCTTGCACTTGACGGCCCTAAGTCTGGATTTGACCCTGAAAGCGTTATGGGCGGAACAAACATCACATTCCTTTGCTCTGTTTACTATTACTACTCAACAACTCTTGTCGCAAAAGCAGCTAAGGTGCTCGGCAAGGATGACATAGCCGAAGTTTACTTTAAGCGTGCGGAGGAAATTCTTCAGGCAACAAGAGATGAGTTTATCACAAAAGGTGGTCGTGTAGCTGCATCAACTCAGACGGGCAACGCTTTGTCGCTTCATTTTGGCATCGCTCAGGAGGAGAACAGAGGAAAGATGAAAGATGAGCTTTGCCATCTTCTATCCATGGCTGACAATCATCTCAAGACGGGCTTCCTCGGAACACCTGTTTTGTGCCGTGCACTTTCCGATAACGGCGCAAATGATATCGCTTACACACTCTTCCTCAATGAAGATTATCCAAGCTGGCTCTATGAAGTTAACATGGGCGCAACAACCATTTGGGAGAGATGGAATTCAATTAACCCTGACGGAAAAATCAGCGGAACAAGTATGAACTCCATGAACCACTATTCCTACGGTGCTGTTTTTGAGTGGGTTTATCGTAACGTTTGCGGCATCAAGCCTCGTGAGGACGAGCCCGGTTTCAAAGTAATCGACTTGGCTCCTCAGCCTGACGACAGACTGCCATCGGTTAAGGCAAGCTTCAATTCGCCAATGGGTATGTACAAGAGCGGATTCAGCCGTGAGGACGGAAAGCTTGTCTATGAGTTTGAGATTCCGTTTGGCGCAAAGGCAAACCTAAAGCTTGAGGCAAAGGATCTTGCCGAATGTACAATCAACGGCGAGAAATATGAGCCTAAGGACGGCTATATTGCCGCAGTGCTTACAACTGGCACTTATATTGTTAAATAAATTCTGACGCAGAATTAAGGTGCAATCTCTAAAAGAGACTGCGCCTTTTTTCATAACCGACAACGGTGATAAGGCTTATAGAAAACAAAAAATTGACTATAAGCTATTTGGCGGAAAGCACATTTTTAGAAGTTGTGGCAAATTTTTGTGATATTTAAGAAAAATCTGTAAAATAGCGGTTAGCTGTGATATAATGTACTTGTTATGGGATATTGTACACGGGTTTGAATTAAAATCTGTACCAAATTCTCTCTATAATTGATACTTTGTTTGCGCATATAAACAAAAATCAATATTTTTTAAACAAATTTCTCAAAAGGTATTGACTATTATATATATA
>CAVBOS010000295.1:0-2328 GCA_963597005.1 Lachnospiraceae bacterium | reverse complement strand
GAATGGATGAATGCTGGCTTGATGTCACGGGGAGCAGAATGGTTTTCGGCAGCGGCAAAGAGATAGCAGAGGAGATAAGAGCGAGGATAAAGGACGAACTGGGCTTGACAGTATCTATAGGAGTATCGTGGAATAAGATTTTCGCAAAGCTCGGAAGCGACTACAAGAAGCCAGACGCCGTCACGGAATTCACAAGAGAAAATTACCGTGAGAAGGTCTGGGAACTTCCGGTCGAGGATCTACTCATGGTCGGAAAAGCTACCGAACGGAAGCTGAAAAAATACGGTATAAACACAATAGGTGCGCTTGCTGAAGCAAATCCCGAATTTTTGGGTAAAATCTTTGGAAAGAATGGCTACATGCTGTCGGCATTTGCACGGGGAAATGATATTTCTCCTGTAATAACGGCTGACTGTAAAAGAGAAATTAAAAGCATAGGAAACACCGCCACCACTCCCGTTGATATGACATGCGATGAGGATGTGCGAATAATGCTTTATGTTTTGAGCGAAAGCGTGGCTGAAAGGCTCAGAGAGAATGGACTTGCGGCAACGGGCGTGCAAATCAGTATGAGAACGCCTGATTTATACAGCTTCGGTCATCAGTGCGTCACGGATTTCCCTGTAGCCGATTCTGAGAGTATTTTTAACTACGCTTTTCGGCTTTATAAGGAGTGTGGCGAAGTCGGTGCGCTGAGAAACATCGGCGTTCGTGCGATTAAGCTTTGCGAGGACATCGGTTCGCAGTGCTCGCTGTACCCCGAGGAAAGGACAAGCAGAAGGTGGGCAAAGCTCGAAAAGACCGTGGAAATGCTCAGGGACACTTACGGACGTGACAGTCTTGTCAGAGGAGTTTTTATGTCTAACCGTGCATTGTCGGCTATAAATCCGAGAGAAGACCACACGGTTCACCCTGTCGGCTTTTTGTAATGTGAGGGGTAAATTTTAACAGGGGAGTGATTTCAGTTGATATGCGAAGGCTTTCTTGAAAATCATGTGGTTTATCACTATGACGGCAGCTTTGACGGATTTATGTGCTGTGTGTTCGAGAGCTTTTTAAAAAAGGAGCTTCCGACTGCGATTGAACGGGAGGACGAGGCAAAGGATACCGTGTTTCCTATCAAGGTGATAGAGACGGACAAGATTAGGGCGGCTCGTGTCAGACGCTCGATTCCCGAGAAGATTTCTCTTCAGGCGAAGGAGCTTATAGAGGAATGTTTTCTTACATGTCTCAGTGAAAAGGAAATTCACATGCTCTCGTTTATTTATTTGGGATTTCGTTTCGGTGCAAGGGTTTGCGATATGCTCGAAAATGAGCATGTCTCGGCTATGAGAAGGGCGGTTCAGCTTCTGTCGAGAGAGGCGCACCACATGACGGGTATGATTGCCTTTTCCGATTACGGCGGTATTCTTATGAGCAAAATAGCGCCGAAAAACAATATTCTGCCGCTTATAGCGGAGCACTTCACCGACAGACTTTCAGGAGAAGTCTTTATGATATACGATGATGTGCACAAAATTGCACTTGTGCACCGAGACTCAAAAAGCCATTTTATCGACACGAGAAAAATCGAGCCGCCGCCGCTTGACCCGCTGGAGAGCAAGTACCGTGGTCTTTGGAAGAGATTTCTCGAGACGGCGGAGCTTGAGGGGGAAGTCGTTGGAGAAGTGGGGCCATTGCCACCTTTGAGAATGAGATAAAAGTATTAAAATGAAAACAGAACTGACATGAAAAAACATCCGAGCGACTTTATCAGCCGTTCGGATGCTTTGTGTTTTATTTAAGTCCCTTGTGCTTTATTACACCGTTGACAGCGTAGCTTGCAAAATAAACAAGGCTCATGGCGGGATTTATTCCCGATTGTCTCAAGGATTTGAAATGCTTTTTTGCCGTGCTTACCGTTCCTGCGGAAACCTGAGTTTCGCTCTTTCGATAGTAGAGAAGTGGCTCGTTGATGCCTATGCAATAGCCGTATTCCTTGAGTATCTTCAGCCAGCAAACATAATCCTCATGTACGCTTTGGTCGCTTGTCATTGGGTATTTCATGATTGCCTCACGCTTTATGAGAACCGAGGAAAGGGAGATGCTGTTTGTTTTCAGCAAATCCTTATAGGTTATCTTTGAGCCGACGGGAACGAAAATTCCCGTGTGTGTGCCGTCAGCTTCGATGAATTCTCGGCCTGTCGAGCACATTACAGCCTTAGAGCCGTGCATGGCGGAAAGCTGTTTGATAAGCTTGTCCTTTGCCCAAATGTCGTCGCTGTCCAGAAAGGCTATTAAATTTCCGCTTGAATTTTTGACGCCGAGTGCTCTTGCACCGCCCGGGCC
>CAVBOS010000294.1:0-2343 GCA_963597005.1 Lachnospiraceae bacterium | reverse complement strand
GTCCCCAAGTCCTACACGGTGAGCTTCGACTATAACTATGACGAAAAGGGCACATATAAAGAGGCCAAGGTCGAGGAAGGCACTGCCGTCGGCAAGCCGGACGATCCGAGCCGCAGCAATTATGTGTTCCTCGGCTGGACGACCGACAAGCTTGGTCTCAACAGCTTTGATTTCAGCACCCCCGTCACCTCGGACATGACGCTGTATGCACAGTGGAAGGCAAACAGCAGCTCCACCACCGTGCCGACGGTCAAAAGATACACCGTCACCTTTGAAAGCAACGGCGGCAGCGAGGTCGAAAGCCAGACCGTTAGAAGAGGCTATCCGGCAGTTGCACCCGAAGCGCCTACTAAGGATAACTACATTTTTACCGGATGGTATACCGACAGCGAACTGACAACTCTTTATGACTTTTCATCCGCTGTGAGAAGGGATATCACCCTGTATGCAAAGTGGGAGGAAGCTTCTTCTCCTGCACCTGAGTATTACACCGTAACTTTCAACTCTAATGGCGGTTCCGATGTTGCAGAACAAACGGTTGCATCCGGAGCGCTGGCTTCTTACCCCGAAGACCCTGAAAAGAACGGTTATCGTTTCGTAGCATGGTATAGCGACGAGGGTTTGACAACTGTTTATGAGTTTGATGCACCGGTAACGGCAGACATAACGCTGTACGCATCATGGGAAGAAATCGTTGAGGAAAAAGATAGTTTCCTTGATCAAGACCCGCCTGATGTAGAGATATATGACTTTGACTCAGATTGCCGCAGCATTGTAGTGGGCGAAAGCATATTAGTAACCTTTACAGCTGAAATATTTGCGGAAGCCGCTCTGGATTCCGATGAAGTAAAACTATATCAAGGTGATTCTATACTGGGCACAATGCATGATGACGGTGCTGATGGTGATGAAATTGCAGGGGATGGAATTTTTACCTATCAGGACTATCTCTCCAGCTCCGAGGAATGCATTCTGTATTATCAAGTAAAAGTACGTACTGAAGCCAGTGAAGCTCGCAGTATCGGTTTTTATATTCCTATGACCGATGAAGAACTGGACGGCATGGAGACGGTCGATAACGCTTTGGCGGAGCTGGTAAACAGCGAAAACTTCTCGGAATTAAGTACAGCTGAAAAAGGAACTCTGGTTGTTAATTTGTTAAATCAGCTGGCTGAAAACGATCTCGTTGTTGCTGATTCAATTATCTATGATGAAGCTAATAAGGTTGTATATTATGAATACGCTACGGGTGCCTTAGGCATGGTCATGCTTGAGCAAAATTCCGATGTGAATTCAAACGGAACCGGCAAAACAGGCAATACCGAAGGCAGCGAGGTTAATAATATTGCGGTTGTACAGACCAATGCTTTAAATAATTCCAATAGCGGGAACGAACGCAATGTTTTGATTCTGAATGGTTTTGAAGACAAACCTTATCGTAGAGATTATTATAACAAGCTGAAAAATGAATGGGATGCAATAGGCTTAAATACCACTATTGATATTTATGTGACCGTCAATGACATGAAAAACTTGGCTAATTCCGATTGGGACATTATAGTTTTTGCAATGCACGGTGATGAGACTGCAAACGGTGGTAAGAATGTCCCTGTTCTTCTCATTAACGAAGTTTGTACCAGAAGCACCGACAAAGCCTATAACTATGAACTCACAAAAAGTAAAACAGTTATAAAGTCTGTCTATGGATATTATATTCTCCCCAAATTTTTTACAGACAATTACAGCTCCAAGGCATTTGACGGAATGGCTTTTTATTCTGAGTCATGTAAGTTCTTCGGCTGCAATTGTCAGTCGCCTGCGCCTGATTATACAATGTCCAATGCAATTGTCGGTCGTTCCGCAGAGGTTGTCGTAGGTTATCATAACACAGTTGGAGCGGATTATAGCCGCGATGTCATGAAAATTGTCATTGAAGAGTCCTTCAACGGCAAGACAATCAGCGAAGCTATGGCGACAGCCAAAAACGCAAAAGGTTCCGATGATAGATGGACAGATATTCCAGAGCACAAATGGGCGGCATATCCCGTAATAGCGGAGAGAGGCAGCTTCATAATTCGTCCTGACGGTATTGTCAAAGGAAGCGTGAAGGACGCTGATACTAATTTCACTATTGCAAATGCTTTGATCAGAGCCTACAACGAAAATGGCGAAAAAGTCGGAACTGCACGCTCCGATTATTCGGGTTCTTATTCGCTGAACCTTTCAGCGGGGACATATACTCTTAAAATATCAGCAGGTTCTTACAAGGAAGGTAAAGTGTCGGTGGTTGTAAATTCTGAGGGAATCACTTATGTTGAGACTTTCCTTCTTGTAAGCAACAAG
>CAVBOS010000293.1:0-2345 GCA_963597005.1 Lachnospiraceae bacterium | reverse complement strand
CCCAAAACGCAAAGTGTCGGTGCTGAGCCCATAAGTGCGCCCTTATGCGCCGCAGAATCTATTCCGATTGCACCGCCGCTTATAACAACGACTCCAGCTTTCGAGAGATTATAAGCTATTTTGTTTGCAATGTTAAGAGAATTGTCATTTGCCTTTCTCGAGCCAACTATCGCTATCGCAAGTCTGTTATTAAGATCAGGCATATTTCCTTTAACATACAAAACACTTGGGGGATCCTTTATATTCCAAAGAGCCTCAGGGTATTCCTTGCACTCGGGCGTTATAACGTGCTGTCCCAGTGACTCGGCATAATCAAGCGCCGCCTGTGCGTTTGCGAGCGTGTAATTATAGAGCGCCGAAACCTCACGGTCGGTTATAAACTTAAACTGCGCCCAAAGTCCCGCACCGCCGTCATAAAATTCCTTCAGATTTTTAAATCTGTTGAATATTGTTCTCGGCTTGGTACTTCCGGCAGAAAAAGCATGCTGAAGCCATATCCAATAGGCTCTTTTGTCGTTAGTCACCCTTAGTCATCTCCCACATGATAATTGAAGCTGAGGTTGCCGCATTAAGAGACTCTGCCCTTCCCTTCATGGGAATGGTCACAAGATCGTCGCAAAGCGATTTCATCTCTTCTGTTAAGCCGTTGCCCTCGTTTCCGATTGCAACGCTGATTTTTTCATTAAACTCTATATCCGTAATTCTTGAAGCAGTGCTTAGCGGAACCGCTCCGAGAAGCTTGTATTCGTGTTTATTTAGAAGCTCTCTCGCCTCATTCGCTCCCTTAGCGTGAACGAATTTAATGCGAAAAACCGCACCCATCGAGGCTCTCAAGACCTTCGGCGAAAGAATATCGCAGCATTCTCCTACAAGAAGAATCTCTCCTATTCCGAGTGCTTCGGCTGTTCGAAGTATCGTGCCCATATTCAGCGGATCTTGGATATTTTCGAGAGTGAGCACTCTTCCTGTTAATTTTTTGGCATCGAGATTATGTCCTGTTTCACATACAGCAAAAACACCTTGACTCGATTTTGTCGATGAAAGCAAATCAGCCACATGTTCTTCCACAACATAGATATTATCCGATACATTCGCCGCTGTGTCTATATATTTTTTATATTTTTTATACGCCGCTTCGGTGTAGTAAAGCTCTTTTATCCTAACTCCGCTCCTTGCCGCATCTTCCGTGAGTCTTGCTCCCTCGGCAATATAGCAGCCTTGTCTGCTTCTCTCGGCAGAAGAATTATTTAGCTGGGCTCTCTCCTTCACGAGCGGATTTTTTCTTGTGGTAATTTTATATATCATACAACCTATTAATAGCAAATATGCGCCCGAGAGAAAACCCGGACGCATTACATTAATTTAAATTATAAAGCAGCCTTTGCCTTCTCAACGAGAGCAGTAAATGCAGCCTCATCAGCTATAGCGATCTCAGAGAGCATCTTACGGTTAAGTGTGATGCCGGCCTTCTTAAGACCGTTCATGAATGTGGAATAGTTGATGTCGTTCATCTTGCAAGCAGCGGAGATTCTTGTGATCCAAAGACGGCGGAAATCTCTCTTTCTGTGCTTACGTCCGATGTATGCATAGTTGCCGGACTTCATGACAGCCTGCTTAGCCATCTTGAAATGTCTTGACTTGGATCCGAAGTAACCCTTAGCAAGCTTTAATACTTTATTTCTTCTTTTACGAGTAGCAAGTGCACCCTTAACTCTAGCCATTTATTGTATCCTCCTAAATTCAGGTAATAATCAGTTGTCCTTAATTACTTATAAGGCATCATCTTTTTGACAGCTGCGAGGCTTGTCTTATCTGTAACAGTAGTACCGCGAGCATGTCTCTTGGACTTAGCTGTCTTACCATGTCCGTTGAGGAGATGGCTCATGTTTGCGTGTGCACGGATTACCTTACCGTTCTTTGAAATTTTGAAGCGCTTCTTTGCGCCGCTGTGTGTCTTAAGCTTTGGCATAATTTATGTCCTCCTTAAAATTGTATTATTTGTTAGGCTTCGGAGCAAGGAACATTAACATGTTTCTTCCTTCCAATTTAGCCGGTTTCTCAACATTAGCAACATCGGAAAGATAATCGGAGAAGTTCTTCATTGTTTCAAGTCCGATCTCCGGATGTCCCATTTCTCTTCCGCGGAAACGAATAGATGCCTTGACCTTGTTTCCGTCAGCAATGAACTTCTTTGCCTGATTTGCCTTTGTCTCAAAATCATGCTTGTCAATATTAAGTGAAAGTCTGATTTCTTTAATCTCGACAACCTTCTGCTTCTTGCGGGCGTCCTTCTCTCTCTTAGCCTGCTCAAAACGATACTTACCGTAATCGATAATCTTACAAAC
>CAVBOS010000292.1:0-2352 GCA_963597005.1 Lachnospiraceae bacterium | reverse complement strand
AGCCGTCGGTAGCCGTTGTCTTAGCTTTTACCGTAGTGTAAACATACTTGGAAGACATCCAACCTGAAGTTCCGTCTGCAAGAACAACCTTGAGCCAACCCGATGTTTTGTAGCTTGCAATCGTTACCTTAGTGCCCTTGTTTACGGTGCGTATAACGGCAGCCGAAGTTGAAGCGGATTTTCTGAAGTTAATCTTTGCGGTTGTTGTACCTGTGATGGTAGATGTCTTGCTTGTGTTGTTCCAGTAAACCCAGCCCTTCTTGCCTGCCGAAGTGGTTACATAGTACCATTTGCCTGTGCCTGATCTCTTTGTGACCGTTACGATGTCGTTAGCAGAGAGCTTTTGAACAACCGTAGCGGAGGAGTAAGCGTTTTTGAGAAGATTACATGATTTTGTTATTTTTGCTGTATACGGTGAGAGCGTTGTTATCTTCAGGTATGACGAGAAGATGTAACCCTCGGTGCCGTCAGCAAGCTTTACTCTGTACCACTTAGAGTCGGATTTGTTCGTAATGGTGACAGACACATTCTTGGAAACAACCTTAAGTGCGGTTGACTTTGAGCTTGTGCTTGATCGTAAGTAAACCCATCCTGTCGTGGTAGCGGGAACAGATATTACATTCGGATTAGGCGTTGCCGTGGCTTTAGGTGTTGCCGTTGCCGAGTTTGAACTGCTCTTCAAATATTCTGCAGAGGCAAAGCCGACTGTTCCGTTTGAAAGCTTAACCTTATACCAGGAGCTGTTGTACTTGTTTGTGACGGTGAGCTTTGTGCCGTTAGCTACTGTTGTTACGACACTGTAGCCAGTTCCTGCACCTGATCTGATGTTGAGTCCGCCAGTTGCATTGACGTACATTGTGATGCTTGTGTTATCCGGAACGGAGGAACCATCGTCATCATCGTCAATTATACCGCCGCCTGTTGTATAGCCTTTAGGAGTAGGATTCGGAATACCTGCGGAGCTGAAGGAGTACTTTGTGCCGTCAATGGTGAGAGTCTTGTTGATGACATACTCGCCGTTCTGGTAGTAATAAACCTTGCCGTTGAACTTATACCAACCGTTAGTCGGATAGGAAACATTCTTGAGTTTACCCCAGGATACCCAGCCTCTGCCGTCTACCTTTTTGTAAACCATGTTTGTTCCGTAGTCGGAGTTATCGACTGCGTAGCCGTTACCTACATAGATACCGACGTGGTCACAGTTGGGGAAGAAGATGAGAATTCCGTGAGTTCTCGGAAGAGTTGAGATTGAACCTGTCTGTGAGCAGAAATTATACTGACTCTGAGCACCTCTTGGCCAGCTCCAGCTTGCTGTTGGGTTATAGCTTGGAGATGCATTAGCCTCAGCGGTGTTCCAGCAAAGGTAAGCGTAAATAAGTCCCGAGCAGTCGGATGTACGCTTTCCGTTTGAGAGCTGTCCCCAAGCACCGTATACATACTGCCAACCGTCCTTGTATGCCTGAAGTCCGAACTCGGCAAGTCCGATACCTGTTTTGGCTTCGGCAGCCTCAGACTTAACGCTTGTTTGCGGTGTGACGATACATGTGATTGCGATGGCTAAAGTGAGAAAAGCCGAAAGCACACGTCCGGTGATTCGATTAGTCATTTGTATCAATCCTTTCATTGTTGTTATATAGTCGTAAAAAAGATATATGCTTAATCAATATTTGAATAGATATTTTAAAATTAACCTGTTTCGATTGCGGTACTTTTTACATACCCGATTGCGCCCGCAGAAGTAAGAATCATGGTGAAGTCATCTTCGTTCGTGCTGATTATGTAGACGCTCGAGCCCTCTTTGACCGTTCCGATGGAATCGGAGGAGTCTTTTCGTGAGCTTTTAAGCTTTGTGTCCTCGGTGATATATGCCTTTTCAAAGCAACTTTTTTCGCTTCTCGAGAGGGTGTAGTCTCGGACAAAACCGCTTATATCGCCCCAGCTTACTTCAAACCACATTCCCGAAGAACCGATAACCGTGAGCTCCGCTCCCTTGGATAGAACGCCCTTGATTGCCGAATTTTCACTCGGAGAGCTTCGAAGATTGGTATCCGTGAGAAGTGTGCCCGTCTCGGGAATATCGAGTATTACCGATTTGTACGGCTGAGTGTGATAATTTTGAAGTGCTTTTTCGGTGGTGTAACCAAGCTTTCCGCTGTCGGTTTTGACAAGGCAAATTCCATCGTCCGTTTTATCAAGAACGGTGACCTCCTCCTTGCCGCCTATGTATCCCAAGACACTTGTGTTTTCGCTGTTGCCGTAAAGGGTTACGGTTGATTTTGTGACTTTGCGGATATTTAGCGTGCTGTCTGGAACGGTTGGGGAGTTGGTTTTTCTTTCCGGATCTTCATTTTC
>CAVBOS010000291.1:0-2353 GCA_963597005.1 Lachnospiraceae bacterium | reverse complement strand
CGTCTTACATAGCCAATCTTCTCAACTCTGTTAATCGGAATTCTCTGACCTTGCATTGTGACATCTCGCATAGAAACATCACCGCTGAAACTTCCCACGCTCTCAATAACAAATCGGTGGTCGTCAATCATAACTTCCTTACCGATAAGCTCATCAGTAGAATTACTACCTTGCTCACTTGTATCATTTTGCTGTTCAGTTGTATTGTTTACTTGCTCAGGTGGAGCAGTAGTTAGGATTTCACGGTTTCTCCTTTGCTCTTCGAGTGCGGCTCTTCGCTCCTCTTGCTTTTGAAGCCACTCAGGATAATGCTCTTTTTCCTTTGGATTTAGGTATCTGTCAGCTGATATAAGCTCTCCGATACGCTTCGCAACCTGATTCCAGTTCAAAAGAATATGCTGCTTATCGTTGCCCATTCCTCTTGAAAGAGCTATGCCTTTACCATCGTGACCTTCGTCAATACCCGTACCGATAATAACCGGATACGAACCGCCCCAACCGTATTCATCCTTTAAAAAATCTGCATTTTCTTTGGCAGACAAGCTCTTAGAAAACTGTTCGTAAATCCGCATTTTCCCTTCTTCAATTCCACTGCCACGGGTTAGAACTGCGTCGATAATCTCCTGAGAAAAAGTAAAGGCAGAGGTTTTATCTGCCTCTGCCTGTCCCTCAAGTATTAAGCTCATCTGTCCGTCCACTGACGGGAGCGGTTTTATTCTGTCGCTCAGCTCTCCAAGAAGCCGCATAGCTTCAAAGTGCATTGCAATGACTTCCCAGTTATAGAAGCTCTGAGCTGTCCTGTTATCATAAGCTCCTTCCCATAAGTGAAGAACATTCTGAAATGTCTTGTAACCGACTGTTCGTCCGTCCTCCAAAGTAAGCTCGGTATAATCATTGTTGAAAATGCTCTTGATATATTCCGTGCGTTCTTTATTGTCCAAGTTACGCTCGTAGAAATTCTTGATGTCTTCCAAGCTCGCCGACAAGTGCGGTGTAGTGCGTAGGATTTCATTGATAACCTCATCTCTGCCAAAGAACGGAAGGCTTCTGTCCTCGTTGCTTCGGTCGTAATATTCTAAGCGTAAATCACTTCCGCCATCACGATTTCCTGAGCTGAGTGTCTGAGATTGTTCATCAGACCTACCCACTTCATCATATCGTCCGCTTTCATCTTTTCGGTCAAACCCTCTTTCTTCGCCATCTCGGTTAGGATTTTCTCCTCCATTTCCGTAGCTCTCTGCTCCGTCTCTGCCAAGTGAGCTGTAAGCGTTCCCTTCGTCAAAAGATTGTAGTAGAGGACTCTGTGCTTCTCCTTCAGATACTTTCTCCTCAGGCTTGCGTATCTGCCCAGCGTTACTTCCGGCTGCTTCGGAAGTTCTAGATTCGGCAGATTGTAATCGCCCACCATCGTGTATGTTATTTCGCTCATTTTGAAAACTCCTTTCGTCTCTGTCGTTGGCTCTATTGTATTCATTTCTTCCCTGACCGGCAATTATGCGATTCTGACGGTCAAGTGCTACGATAGTTTTTGAAATTTCTGACAGCCCCATCTCTGCAATATCACTTGTAGCAAAGCCCAGTGCATTTAGAGTGTCCTGTGTATTGAAATTCGTTACATCCCTGAAATCATCAAGCTCAAAGTATTCGCTTGTATCAATTCCAAGTCTTGTCATCATCATATATGCCACACTGTTTGCCACGATATTTTTATAAATCGTTGCAACAGAACCGTCCTCTAATCCGTCGAGAAAACTATCGTCCTTAACTCCAAGCAAATCGCTTAGATAGTCTGGGATATTATCCTCTGCGGCATTCCTTGCGGCACTAAGGATTGCACCGCCAAGGTCGCTTTTGTTTTCAAGCTCTCCAAAAGAACTCTCAAGCGTTTCGATAACCTCGGCTTCATATTCATCACACATATCCCATATCGGAACAGGTCTTGAATATCTGCTCTCGTGGGTATCGGAAATATCAAAGTAATGGATAAGCCTTTGCTTTTCACGGTTTGCGTCCTCGAATACTGCAATACCCTTAGCTCCTCGGTTTACCCATCTGCCGAAACTTCCGTTCCAGCGTTCTATCTCAAGCACTGCCGTTGCATCAGGTCGCTGTGCATAAATAAGTAACTGCTCGTCATATCGCAGCTTGTAATTTCGGCAAGCCGACTGCAAAAATGCCTGCCAGTTCTGAGGACTTCTGACAACCGTCTTACAGGTGCGGTCATAAAGCTCAGAAATCAGGTCATATTTTCGTGCCATTCACTTTACCTCCTATCGTTCTAAATCTTTGTGTTTTGTCTGCTTATTTTTCTGTGGCTCGGTATTTTCAATCGGCTCAACCTTACTGCCGTTTA
>CAVBOS010000290.1:0-2353 GCA_963597005.1 Lachnospiraceae bacterium | reverse complement strand
GGAAAGCTTCGGCAAGGAGAGCGGAACGCTTTATCTTCATCTTGGTTCTATGGCTTATTCCGAAGCGAACTTTCTGCGTGATGAAGTGAAAACCGCATCTTATGTGAATGCCGGCGGAAATCTTTCTGAGATGAGTGCATGGAAAAATCTCGTGTGCGGAGAATACGACAGCGTGTCAAAAGCCATTGCAAACCGTGATGATTTAAGGTTTGTTACAAAGAAACAAGGAAAAGATATCGGCACTATAGTCGAATATTTAAATCAAGAGGGATATGAAGTTTCGTGCGAATTCGAGGAGGTCGAACTCGGCGGCGAGTGCTTCAAAATTTGGAAGATTAACAATGGAAAATAAATTTGTCAGGTGGGTATTTAAAAATCTGCCTGCAGTGTATCTCGGTCTTGCGCTTGTTTTCGGTATAGGTTACATTTTCACCCGTGCCGAAACGGTGAAGGAAAATTCCTACAACGCTTTGTCGCTTGTTTTCGGAGCTGTTCTCTTGGAGGCGTTCCTTTTGGCGATATACAAGCTGACAGAGAATATAAAGAGCGAAAAGCCGCTTCGGATAACGTGTTATTTTTTGCTCGGCTTTATTGCCGTGGGACTCACGGTTTCAGTTGTCTTTATGAAGCAAGAAATCATTTCCGACTTGGCGAACTTTCACCATGCGGCACTGAACAAAATTGAAACAGGCGAGTGGTCGAGATTCGGCTATTTTTCGCATTATCCGTTTCAAAAGAGTTGGTTATCAGTCATATACGGGTTATATAAGATTGAAAAATTTCTCGGCATAAGCGATATGAGAACCTTGCCGCTTGCGCTAAATGTTATTATGTTGTTTTTTGCCGCAGTGTTTGCTTACAAAACAGCAGAAAAGCTCATGGGACTGAAGGCGGCTGTGCTTGTTCTTCTTACGCTTGCCGTGAATCCCGTTTATTACATTTCCGCCGGCTACTATTATACCTTTGTACCCGGGCTTTTCTTTATAATGCTCGTCATTTTTCTGTCGCTTTACGATAAATGGTACTGTAAGCTTCTGCTTGGATTTTGCACGGCGGTTGGTTACGATTTGCGTGCAACCGTGATAATCGCATTTGTAGCGGTCACGCTCTATGCGATATTTAAGCACGAAAAGGGCTTTGCACTCGGAATATTTCTTTCACTTTGTGGGTTTGCAGTCGGCTATCTTACCTTTAAGGCTGTGATTAATTCTTTGGCTTTTAAGACGACGGGGATTCCCTATGCGGCTACTCACTGGATTGTCATGGGTACAACCGGAAAGGGCGGCTTTGATAGCAATATAGTAAAAATGGACTCGAAGTTCGAGAGTACTCACGATATGATTTCTGCCGACATTGCCTATATTCTCGATTACTACAAGGAAAATGGTGCTTCTCGGGCTTTGTGGATTTGGAATCATAAGCTTGGCGAATTTTTGGGTGAGGCAACTCCGAGAATAGTTAGATACAATTCGAGCAGTACCGATTACAATACTCTTTGGAGATATTTATCGGGCGTCGAAAAGCTGTTCACGGATTATTTCTGTCAGATTCTTCGCCTTGTTTCGCTTATGAACGGAATATTGGCTGTTATTAAAATCGGCATAAAGAAGATGGATAAATTTTATCCCGTGTTCATTTTTCTGTTCGGCTATGTTCTTTTCTACACATTCTGGGAGTGCGGTTCGAGATACTTCTTCTCGGCAATGCCCGTGCTTCAGATTGTAGGCGTTTACGGTCTTGTGGCTTTGAGTGAGAAAACCAAAATTAAAGCTTCGGAAAGCACGAAAAGAAAGATTTCTGTTTCTTTTGCCGCTTTGCTTGCCGTGTCGCTCATTGTGTTTGAGTCGGTGATTTGCGTTAATATGGAAAGTCTCACGGCTGTAGACGAGAGCAAAACCTATACGGCGGCATCGAATAAATTCGATGCTAAGCATAACAATATGGAAGAAGAGGAGCTAAGCGATACTTCTCCCGTGAGCGAGACATTTACAGCTTACAGAAACTTTGACAATATCGAGCTCAAATTAGATACGGAAGGCTCTGATGATGGTAACAGCTATCTTTTTGAGCTTTTGGACGAAAACGGAAACGTTATCCGTGAAGATAGTTTCAAAAACGGCGACATTGAGGATAATCTTTTGAATGTCAGCTTCAGCGAGGTTGAAGTGAAACACAAAGCGGAATTTACCCTAAGAATATCCGTTTTGGAGAAGCAAGGCACTTGCATTTCGGTTTACGGAAGCAAAATCGGAGCGGGCAACCAAAGAATTTACTTTAACGGTTATTCTGAGGGAACCGCACTTGACCAGATTTATTTTGTTGCAAGCAAAACCGTGAGCGCACCGTATTATTC
>CAVBOS010000289.1:0-2356 GCA_963597005.1 Lachnospiraceae bacterium | reverse complement strand
CCGTTAGCTACGCCGACAACGTGCTCAGCAGCCCAGCTCATCTCGCCCTCCTGCTTTGTGAACTTGGAAGCGGGAGCCTTACAAATGGGGCACTTGTAATCCTCGGGAAGAGTCTCGCCCTCATAAACATAACCACAAATCTGACATACATACTTAGCCATAATAAAATTCCTCCTTAAGAATTTAATAAATTAAATGTTTTCCTCTTTTAGCTTTGCTCTGCACTCGGGGCAGATGAATTTGATTGTGAGTGAGTAGCTCTCGATTTTGTCTCCGAGCTTATCGTTAAGATATTTTTCCATGTCACCGACATCGACGTCAACCACACTGCCGCACACCGTGCAGAATGCGTGGTCGTGAGCTCTGATTGTCTTATCAAAGCGGTCGGGTTCGCCCGTGACGGGAACTCTTCTGATGTCTCCGCTCTCAACCAAATTGGTAAGATTTCTGTAAACACTCGCAAAGGAGATTCTGACGCCCTTATCCTTGCACAGCATGAAAATTTCTTCCGCGCTCATGTGTCTGTCTGAGTTTTGAATTAAATTCAAAAGTTGAGAAGCAAGCTTTGTCATGTTTTATCTCCTTTCGTTTGTTCTTACTGTCACAAGTATATATTATGAACCTCAGGTTAGTCAATGCTAATAATGAGAATTATTCTTATTTTATGCATAAATTAGCCATGATTTGTTTATGTAATTCGACGAAAAGAAATGCATTTATTGTGTCTTAAAATAGAAATTCTCTGTCGCAGGGAAATATGAGGGACTATTTCTCTAAAATGTTTGTTGAAGAAACAAAATATATATGATATTCTTGATACATACACGATACCACGGAGGGAGGAGATGCGGTGGTAAAGTGGATTTGGCTTATAGTAATAGTTTTAGCACTTGTAATTGAGGCAATGGGCCCGCAGATAGTTTCTATATGGTTTGCTGTCGGCGGTGTTGCGGCGTTCATCTTGTCGCTGTGCGGTCTTGATGTCAGTGTGCAAATCATCGCTTTTGTGGCGGTGACCGTGATTTCGCTTATAGCGACTAAGCCGATAGTCGCAAAGCTGAAAAAAGCGGACAATACGCCCACAAATGCCGACAGATATGTCGGAATGGAGGGCAAAATCATCGTGCCGATAAATGTGATCGAGGGAACGGGAAGAGTTCTCGTTTCGGGAAGTGACTGGTCGGCGGTGAGTGACGAAGATATACCGAAGGATACTTTGGTAAGAGTGGAAGCAATTGAAGGAGTCAAGCTCAGAGTAAAGAGAATTGACAGTAAGGAGTAAAATAAAATGCCTGCATTAATCGTATTTCTTGTACTGCTTGTTATAGTGGTGCTCGTAGTAATTTCTAACATTAAAATCGTGCCTCAGGCTCATGCCTATGTCGTTGAAAGACTCGGCGCATATCATGTTTCTTGGCAGACGGGTCTTCATGTAAAAATTCCGTTTATCGACAGAATAGCAAAGAAGGTAAGCCTTAAGGAACAGGTTATCGACTTCCCGCCCCAGCCTGTTATCACAAAGGATAACGTAACCATGCAGATAGATACCGTTGTCTATTTCCAGATTACAGACCCTAAACTCTATACATACGGCGTAGAAAGACCGATTTCGGCTATCGAGAATCTTTCCGCAACAACGCTCAGAAATATCATCGGCGAAATGGAGCTTGACCATACGCTCACATCAAGAGATGTTATCAACTCTAAAATCAGAGTTATTCTCGACGAGGCAACTGACCCGTGGGGCATCAAGGTAAACAGAGTTGAGCTCAAGAACATCATTCCACCGAGAGAAATTCAGGAGTCAATGGAAAAGCAGATGAAGGCAGAGCGTGAGAGACGTGCGAAAATCCTTGACGCAGAGGGCGAAAAGAGATCCGCAATTCTCATTGCAGAAGGTCAGAAGGAATCCGCAATTTTGAAGGCAGACGCTATCAAGGAGACAAAGGTAAGAGAGGCTGAAGGTGAAGCTGAGGCAATAAGACAGGTTCAGAAAGCGCTTGCCGATTCTATCAGAATGCTCAATGAGGCATCACCGAGTGATGCGGTTGTGGCACTTAAGAGCCTTGAGGCATTTGAGAAAGCGGCTGACGGAAAGGCAACGAAGATTATCGTGCCGTCCAATATCCAGGGCTTGGCAGGAATGGCAACAAGCATAAAGGAAATTATTTCTTCGGATACGGACGTTAAAGATAATTAATTAGAGAAAGCAAACTAAAACACAAAAGTTTTTGGTTTCGCTTTTTACAAAAAGCGAACGGGTGTGGGCAGAGCCCACGGGAGAAATAAGTAGCAGTAGCTAAAAACGAAAGAACAGAGCGAAGCGATAATAAAAAAGACAGGCTGTCAAAGTTAA
>CAVBOS010000288.1:0-2357 GCA_963597005.1 Lachnospiraceae bacterium | reverse complement strand
GAAGTCATCGGGGGTGATAACTCTCGAGATATTCTTAACGGGAATGAGCTCAGAAAGCTCCTTTGCGTAGCTTATCTCGTTGTACTTCTCGCCATTGTCAAAACCGACCGTGAAGGTCTTGTCGACATTGGCTGAGCATGCGACATAAGATGAGTCGACACCGCTTGAAAGGAACGAACCTACTTCAACATCGGCAATCTTGTGAGCTTCGACAGAATTGTCGAATGCTTTCTCGATGGTGTCTGTCCAGTAATCGAGGGACTTATCCTCCTCGGCGTTGAAATCAGGAAGCCAGTAGCGAACCTTTTTCATCTCGCCGTTCTTGTATATAAAGTAATGAGCCGGAGTAAGCTTGTAGACATTCTTGAAGAAGGTCTCTTCTCCCGGAGAATACTGGAAGCTGAGATAATTTTCAAGCTGTCTTTCATTCAGCTCCTTCTTGAAATCGGGGTGAGCAAGGAAAGACTTAATCTCGGAGCCGAACATGAAGCTGTCTCCCATTTGAGCAAAATAGAATGGCTTGATTCCGAAATTATCTCGGCAGCCGAAAAGCTCCTTTTCCTTTCTGTTCCAAATAACAAAGGCATACATTCCTCTTAACTTCTTGGGAAGACCGGTTCCCCACTCCTCGTAGCCGTGAACCAGCGTCTCTGAGTCGGTGTTAGTGTAGAATTTATGGCCAGCGTTAATAAGCTCCTCACGAAGCTCCTGATAGTTATAAATTTCTCCGTTGAAAAGGAGAACAAGGTTTTTGTCCTCGTTGTAAATCGGCTGTCTGCCGCCGTCAAGGTCGATAATGGAAAGACGTCTGAATCCGAGAGAAATACCGTCGTCTACATAGTAGTCTGCGTCATCGGGGCCTCTGTGAGCAATTCTGTCGCACATATCCTTGATGATTTCGGCATGGTTCATTTCTTTTTCGGTGTGAATGTAACCGGCAAATCCGCACATATACATTTACCTCTTTTCTTTTTACTTCTTTGTCTTCTTTCTTTTGTAAGTCCTAAGAGCGGACTAAATGTTTCTTTAACTATTGATTTTTTACGCTATAAATTTTAAAATACCTATAAGCTTTTGTTTTTGCTTAAACATATTTTGAGATTTATCTCTGAATATACCAAGTAATTATATTACAATTCTTATTTATTGTAAAGTTAATTTAATCACGAAAGGTTTTTTTGAATGAAATCTTATGTAATCCATCTTATCCGCCATGCTGTCTGCGAGGGCAACCTTGAGGGAAGATATATCGGCAGAACCGAATCCCCCATTGCCGATGAGGGAATAAATTCTCTTCTGGAGATTAAGCAGAACGCCGAATATCCCGACGCTCAGGCTTTCTATGCAAGCCCCTCCACAAGATGCGTCGACACCCTGAAAATCCTTTATCCGTGGGCAGAACCCGAGGTTATTCTCGAAATGGCAGAGTGCGATTTCGGCGACTGGGAGAACAAAACCGCAGAGGAATTAAAGGACGATCCGAGATTTTCCGAGTGGATGGCTAAGGGACAGAATGCCGCACCGCCGAACGGTGAAAGCAGTGCCGTATTCATGCACAGAGTTTGTCAAGGTTTTGAAACTCTTGTTCAGAACATGATGTTCACAGGCACAAACAGCGCTGTTCTCGTAACCCACGGCGGAGTCATTATGACCATTCTTGCGACTTACGGACTCCCGAGAGCCAAGCTGACGGACTGGATGTGTGACCCAGGCTACGGCTACTCCATTCGCATCACACCGTCTCTTTGGACAAGAAGCATGGTTGGCGAGGTATTTCAGCTTTTACCGATACCGAACGATCAAAAGAAAGAGGAATTAGGTCCTGACAATTTCTTTGATATCTGATAAACGGAGGAAAAACTTATGACTATTGATTTTTTAAGCACAGGATATGCCGCTATCGAGCATTTTAACGGCGGCGAGGGAACATTTTTCGCTAAAATCGTCAATGACGGACTCAACAAGATAATCAGCGGAAAGCTTGAGCCGGGCTCTACAATCGGTATGCACTGCCACGCCACCAACTCAGAGATTATCTTTGTAGTCGAGGGCGAGGGCACTGTAAAAACTCCCAACGGAGACGAAACCGTCAAGGCGGGTCAGTGCTCCTACTGCAAAAAGGGAGAATCTCATTCCCTTTGCAACACGGGAAGCACCGTTCTTAAATTCTATGCCGTTGTACCCGAGCAGTAAAAAGCCCAATAAAGCAATCGAAGCGACTCCTTTTAAAGGAGCCGCTTTTTTGATTACTTTAGAATTTTGTCAAGCTCATAGACAGACTTAACATAGATTTTGAACGCCGTGAACCAGTCCTCAAGGCAATTTACCTCATCGGGGCCGTGTGCGCCGCCGTGTCC
>CAVBOS010000287.1:0-2361 GCA_963597005.1 Lachnospiraceae bacterium | reverse complement strand
GGCTTATTCTGCCGAGGACATAGAGAAGAACCTCGCAAACGGAAAAATGAGTGCCGTTCTCACCATGGAGGACGGAAGAGCTGTTGATTACAAGCTTGAGAATGTCAAGCGTTTTTACGATGACGGTTTCCGTGCAATCGCACTCACATGGAACTTTGATAACTGCTTCGGCTATCCGAACTCGGCAGACGAAAACCTCATGAAAAAAGGTCTCACAAGCTTCGGCAAGGAGGCTGTGAGCTACATGCAGGAATTGGGTATTCTCGTTGATGTTTCTCACCTTTCGGAGGGCGGATTCTACGATGTAGCAGACGTATGCAAAAAGCCGTTCATTGCATCGCACTCAAACTGCAGAGAGCTTTCTTCTCATCAGAGAAATCTTTGGGACGAGCAGATTAAGGTTCTCGCTTTAAAGGGCGGTGTTTCGGGAATTAACTTCTGTCCGTCGTTTTTGAATGCAGACCCGAAGGACGAGCACTCAAGAGTTGAGGCAATGGTGAGACATGTTCTTCATTTCATTGATGTCGGCGGTATCGAGTGCGTCGGTCTCGGAACAGACTTTGACGGTATCGGCGGAATTCTCGAGATAGACGATTCCTCTAAGATGCCTATTCTCGCAGATGAGCTCAAAAAAGCAGGTCTCAGTGACGATCAGCTTGAGAAAATATTCTACAAAAATGTTCTTCGTGTTATGAAGGACGCTCTCTAATAAGAAAGGATTTTTATGGAAAACCAAATTTATGATGTGGCAATCATCGGTGGCGGCCCCGCGGGACTTGCCGCAGGAATTTATGCCGGAAGAGCCGAGCTCAAGGTAGCTGTTGTCGAGAAGTACACGGCTGGCGGTCAGCTCACCACAACAAGCGAAATCGCAAACTATCCGGGATTTGAAAATCCCATAGACGCTACCGTTTTGGCTGAGACTATGGAAAAGCAGGCTAAGAACTTCGGCGTCGAGTTTGTTAAGAAAAATGTTACCAAAATCACAACTGATGAGGACGGAAACAAGGTTCTTTCCAATCGCAGAGGAGACATTTTGTCTGCTAAAACGCTCATTTTCGCTCTTGGTGCAGAGCCGAGACACTTGGGTGTTCCGGGTGAGGACGAATTAAGAGGCGTGGGCGTTTCTTATTGTGCTGTTTGTGACGGTGCGTTTTTCGGCGGAAAGACCTGTGCGGTAGTCGGCGGCGGAGACACGGCGGCGGCTGACGCCATTTATCTCTCGAAAATCTGCAAGAAGGTATATTTAATTCACAGAAGAGATGAATTAAGAGCCGCAAAGAGCTATTTCACAGAGCTGAAAAAGCATGATAACATTGAGTTTGTCTGGGACAGCGTTGTCAAGGAGATTAAAGGCAGCCCCATGGTTTCTTCTTGTGTGCTTGAGAATGTCAAGACAGGAGAAACAAGCGAGCTTGAGCTTGACGGAATTTTTGTTGCTGTCGGTACAACACCTTCCACAAAGCTTGCAGAAGGCGTCTGCGAGCTTGACGAGCGAGGCTTTATCAAAGCAGGCGAGGACACAAAGACAAGTGCGCCCGGAGTTTATGCCGCCGGCGACTGCAGAACAAAGCTTTTGAGACAGGTTGTTACAGCCGTGGCTGACGGTGCGATTGCCGCAACGGAAGCGGGAGAATATTTGAATAACGGAGATAAGAAATGGTAAAAATCAAGGAGCTTTTTGTTAAGTATAAGGAAATTATTTTGTATGTCTTCTTCGGAGGACTGACCACGGTTGTCAACTGGGGTGGCTATCTCGTTTTAGTTAGACTTATGGGCGGAGCTCAGTCTAATGTGGCTGTCACAGCGGCTACCGCACTTGCCGAGTTTCTTTCAATCCTGTTTGCTTATGTCACAAACAAATTATGGGTTTTTGAGAGTAACGCACACGGTGTTTACGAAAATTTCATGGAGATGCTCAAGTTCTTCGGAGCAAGAGCTTTTTCCGCAGTTCTTGATATTGTCCTGATGTATGTTTTTGTCACAAAGCTTCACGTCAACGATACAGTTATGAAGCTTGTCGCAAATGTTATCATCATAGTGGTCAATTATGTTGCCTCTAAGCTTTTTGTTTTTAAGAAAAATTGAAAAAATTGCAAAAATAATGTAAAATTCAGGCGGTAAATTTGCAAACTTTAGGTTGTTGTAGTATAATCTATGAGTTAATATGTCATTTGTCGTAAGCGGCAAGTGACAGCTTTTCAAGTTGAAGGTCTTTTGACTTTCGGTTATTATGCAGTTAATTTTTCTAAACACAGAAAGGTGAATACAAGATGGCAAGGAATAATTCTTCAAGACAGTTTGAAGACCTTTCGAGCTTTACATCGAGTGCCGAGTACAGAAGGTACAACAGAGTAAAGA
>CAVBOS010000286.1:0-2363 GCA_963597005.1 Lachnospiraceae bacterium | reverse complement strand
ATGCAAATGTGGCCAAAAATTCAAGAGCAATGCCCCGATATTAAATTTGAAATTGTTCCGTTTGAGAACACGCCTGAAAACGCTAAAGAAATACTTGCGAATATGGGCAAAAACATTGATATTGTCGGCGGAATATTTGACGATACAATGCTCAATCTCAGAAAGTGCGAGGGCTTGCAATTATCCCGTGAGCCGTTTTGCTGTGCCGTATCCATTCACCACAGACTTGCACAAAAGGAAAAACTGCAAATCAGTGATTTGTACGGTGAAAATTTACTGCTTATGCACCGTGGATGGAGCAATTATGTTGATCGCCTGCGTGACGATATTTGGCAAAACCATACGGAAATAAATATTGTCAATTTTGATTTTTACAATATGAGTATATTTAACAGATGTGAAAATTCGAATGATGTTTTGCTTGCGATAGCGGGCTGGGCAAATGTTCATCCTCTGCTTAAAATTATTCCCGTTGAGTGGGAATACAGCATTCCGTACGGACTTTTGCACTCACCGACTCCGAGCGAAAATGTAAGACGAGTTTTAGATGCGGCTAAGAATATAGTTAAAACTAAATAATCTGTTATAACCTAAAGGTATACACTGAATAACAAAACGAGACTTCATATGAGGTCTCGTTTTTCTTATACTATAGTTACAGTAATAACTTAAAAAGTTACAACACAAGGGAGGAAAACACTATAAAAAACTAAAGGCATTATTAATCAACGGAAGTCCGAGAGCAAAGGGTTGCACCTACACGGCATTGACGGAACTAAAAAACACATTGGAGAAAGAAGGCGTGGAGGTTGAACTTATCCATGTCGGACACAAGGATATCCGCAGTTGCATCGGATGCAGAAAGTGTGCACAAACAGGAAAGTGCGTATTCAATGATATCGTGGATGAGATAGCACCGAAGCATAATGAATGAGAACTCTCGGCAGAAACATCGCTTTTATGGCAAAGAGCTTTGCGCTCGGTAAAGAGCAGATGGGTCTTCCCGAAAAAGAGCCGCTTAAATTCACAAGTTTCCACAGATAATAATCAGTAAGGAGTTAGAAATGAAATCTAAAATATTAGGCAAAGATTTAAAGGTGTCGGCTGTCGGTCTCGGTTGTATGGGAATGAGCCATGCTTACGGTTCACCTGCCGACAAGAAAGAAATGACCGAGCTTATCGCTAAAGCGGTCGATATGGGATACAGCTTTTTTGATACGGCTGAGGTTTACGGTACGGCTGATAATCCGCACGATAACGAAGAACTCGTTGGCGAGGCTCTGAAGCCTTATCGAGGTAAAGTTATTATCGCAACAAAATTCGGCGTCGAATTTGACAAAACAAGCACGGCAACGAATCTTCCGATAATACCCAATTCAAGACCTGAGACAATCAGGAAATCAGTTGAGGGGTCACTGAAAAGACTTAAAACAGACCATATTGATTTGTACTATCAGCATCGTCTTGACCCGAATGTGCCAATCGAAGAGGCTGCGGGGGTAATGTCTGACTTAATTAAAGAAGGAAAAATCACTCACTGGGGAATGAGCGAGGTTGGCGAAGAGAGCATAAGAAGAGCAAATGCAGTTTGTCCGCTGACAGCCATTCAGAATCGCTATTCAATGATGGCAAGGCATTATGAATCGCTATTTCCCGTTCTCGAGGAGCTTAATATCGGTTATGTTGCATTTTCTCCGCTTGCAAACGGATTTTTAAGCGGCAAGTACAACGAAAATTCAAAGTTTGAAAAGGGCACGGACTTCAGAACGGTTATGCCGCAGTTCACTGCCGAGGGCGTACGTCAAAACAAAGATTTGCTGGAGCTCTTAAACACTCTCGCAACTGATAAAAACGCAACACCTGCTCAGATTTCTCTTGCTTGGATGATGTGCAAAAAGCCGTATATCGTACCCATTCCGGGCACAAGAAAGCTTGAAAGGTTAATTGAAAATGCGGCTTCCGCTGATATTGCTTTGACAGACGAAGAAGTAGCTTTGATTGATGATAAGCTGAATCATATTAATATGTACGCGGTTTTTGGTGGTTCAAAAGTGACGAATAAGTAAAAAAGTCGCAGAAGTCTTTTGTCACAATAGGTACAAGGACTTCTGCACTTTCAAAAGTATTCGAAAAAAGAAAGGAAGCGGTAACGTGAATAATTTTGTTTTTGAAAATTCGTCAAAGGTATATTTTGGTAAAGGTTGTGTAAAGGAATATCTTTCTAATATTCTCACTGCCTACGGCGACACGGTTATGCTCTGCTATGGCGGTGGCGAAACTGCTTCGCAGGCAGTCGCAAAGCGACCTGATTTATTTACGGCATATTTGTAGGTCAGCTCTCAGTAGGACGGAGAATATGAAAG
>CAVBOS010000285.1:0-2369 GCA_963597005.1 Lachnospiraceae bacterium | reverse complement strand
CCCTTTATACAAGTCATAAGAGTAAACAGTTCCTGTGTTGTTCATCTTTTCGGCTAATGTGAAGCTTTTTCCACCGGGGGCGGCACATACATCAACGAGTGTTTCGCCTTCATTTGGAGATACTATTTCGCAAAGATACTGCGATGATAAATCCTGAACATGGAAAAGACCTTCTTCATACTGTGGAAGTTTGGTTATATCTCCACCAGAATTAATAATACATGTATACGGCATGTTTTTATACTCCCGTATATTAATCTCAGAACCCGAAAAAGATGCTGCGAAATCATTATATGTAGTTTTTATGTTGTTTATTCTGCAATATATCTTAGATTTTTCCTGTACAGACTCAAGTATTTTCAGCGTATTCTGTTCTCCGTATGCTTTAACCCACATGGAAATCAATTCATTTGGCACAGAATATTTAATTTCGAGATTGTCAGGAAGAGAAATATCATCCTTTTTACGAATCATATTTCTAAGAACAGCATTGACAAATGATGCATTGCATTTATATTGTTTTGCCAATTCAACGCACTCATTAACTGCTGCAGACTCAGGTATTTTATCAAGGAAAAAAATCTGATAACAACCAACTTGAAGAATAGTCCTCGTAGTCTCTGAAAGCTTCATGCTTTTGTTTTTCAAAAACAGAGATATATAGTAATCAAGAGTTATTCTATTTTCAAGAACCCCATAAAAGATGATGCTTGCAAGAGCACTATCCCTCCTGTCAAGCCCGTGTTTCTTTAAACACTTATCAATAACTATATTTGAATAGCCTTCGTTTTCAGAAACCTGAAGCAAAGCTTCAAGTGCAGCCAAGCGTGAACCTGTTATCATATTTCCTACTTTCAATTAAAATGCGAATTTTTATCTACGGGATGACCAACCAGGAATACATCTCCTGTCATCCTTTTGCCGTTTTCAAGTTGAACTTCGAGTAATTGTAAAGCATCTTTTCCACAGTAAACACATAAGTGTTTATCAGATACAAAAAGTTTTCCTGCTTCACCACTACCCTCTATTACTTTTGTGCAATGAACTTTAATTGCTTTTTTTCCATAATGAGAAGAAGCGCATGGCCATGGATTTAAGCCCCTGACCTGATTATGTATTTCAGCCGCTGATTTAGACCAATCAATCGGTGAGAGAGCTTTTGTTATAAGAGATGCATAATTCGACTCAGCATCATTTTGCTTTTGCGGTGTTACAGTATTGGATTTTAGTGCTTCAAGAGTTTCTACCAATAAATCGGCTCCTATAAGAGAGAGTCTGTCAAACAGTTCACCGGAAGTTTCATCTGACGGAATCTCGACTTCTCTTTTTAAGAGCATATCCCCTGTATCAAGTCCTTTGCCCATAAGCATTGTTGTTACGCCCGTAACCTTATCACCGTTTAAAACAGCCCACTGAATTGGCGCAGCGCCACGATACTTAGGCAAAAGAGAGCCATGAACATTAACACATCCATATTTTGGTATATTCAAAATATCTTCCGGCAAAATTTTACCATATGCCGCAACTACGATGACGTCAGGATTTTGCTCTTTTATAAGATTGATAACCGATTCATCCTTAAGGGTGTTTGGCTGAAAAATCTCTAAATTATTCTCTAAAGCTAACTCCTTAACAGGAGAGAACTGCATTTTATGACCTCTGCCTTTTGGTTTGTCAGGCTGAGTGAAAACGGAAATAATATCATAACCGTCTTCAATAAGCTTTTTTAAAGTTGGTACCGCAAAATCAGGGGTACCCATAAAAACAACTCTCAATTAATTTTCCCCTTCTTCGCTTTCGTCAGCTCTTCTCAGTTCTTCAGGATCAATCATTCTGCTAGCTCTTTTAACAAAGCATATTCCGTCAAGATGATCTATTTCATGACAAAGTGCTCGTGCAAGCAGTTCTTCACCTTCAACTTCATACCATTCGCCGTTCTTATTTTGAGCTCTAACCTTTACATGATTAGGTCTCTCAACCATGCCATACTCTCCAGGGAAAGATAGGCAACCTTCAACACCGTCTTGAGTTCCGGATGTTTCGATAATTTCGGGATTAACTAAGTCAAGTCTGCCTTCACCTACGTCAATAACACACAAACGGCGCATCATGCCAACCTGGGGTCCTGCTATACCGACTCCGTCAGCATCTTGCATTGTCTCATACATATCATCAAGCAATACTTCGAGCTTGTGGTCAAATTTTTCTACGGGTCTGCACACCTTTGTAAGAATGGGATCGCCGTCTTTTACTATATTACGAAGTGCCATATAATTCCTTTCTTTAAATCAATAGTTTTCACTTGGATTTGTATCAATAAAAACAGAAACTCTCTTGAATTCTTTATCATTCAGAAAGTTCTTATATAC
>CAVBOS010000284.1:0-2372 GCA_963597005.1 Lachnospiraceae bacterium | reverse complement strand
AATTACAACATCTATAATTCTGATAGTACCGCTGAGATAATCGGAATTAAAGAAATCTCTGATTGCTGTGGTTAACGCAACACCAGGAACTAATCGAATTAAAGAACCTGCTATTATATATTCAAGGTTTTGACCTAAGCCCAACTTTAAGAAGAATATAGCTCCGGCAGCAGCCAAAGAGCTTGCAATTAAATTTGAAGTGATTTTTCCCATGTGACGTTTGTCAGCTAGCGTTAAAAATGCCTGAACAATTAAACCAACAATAAATGCGGCGACGGTATCTCTTACAGTGCCGCCAAAAACATAGCAAAATCCTGCACAGCCTATGCCGCTTGAGAGAATCATTAACCAATCGGGACTATATGGTATGTCCTTAATTTTCTTTGCAATTGCCATAGCTTCGGGAACATTGTGCTTGCCTTCACAGATTTCTCTTGATAACTGATTCACAGCAGCAATTCTTCCAAAGTGAATAGAAGATGACTTTACAAACTTGATAGCTGTGTGCTTTGAAATACCATTCTCAACTCCGTTAGCAAAAATGCCGTTAGTCAAGACATATACTCCGAATTCATTTACATTGTAAGCTTTGACTACTCTTTCCATAGTATCTTGCACTCTGGAAATTTCTGCGCCATTTTGAAGAAGCAGCGTTCCTATTAAGAAACTAAGCTCAAGTGCACTGGTATTGTCTTCCATTTTATTCAGTTCTTTCATTAAGTATTAGGCTTAATAAATGGTTGGGGTAACTATTATCATAAATAAAACAGTCAAATTAGTCAAGTGATATTGTTTTCACAAAAGACTAAATTTATACATATAAGAGAGTAGTATCAACTATATTTAAGTTAAAATAATCCCTCTGGAATAACGCAGTATCAAGTTTTACTAACATACAATAGTTAGATTAATTTAACAATTTTGATAAAGAGAGTTAGTTAAAAGAAACATCCGTTAGGTCATTATAAACAAAATTAGCTCCTTGAAACTATTGATTTTAACTATTGGCTGATGTATAATCAAGTTAACAAATAAAAATAAGGAGGCCCTTTATTATGGCAAAGTTTGATATGAAAAAGATTGGTTTATTTGCAGGCGGAGTGCTTTTTGGCACAGCAGGAATTAAGGCACTTTCTTCAAAGGATGCTAAGAAGCTTTATACAAATGTTACAGCTGCGGTTCTCAGAGTTAAGCAGTGTGCAGTAAATACAGCTACAAAGGTTCAGGAGAACTGCGGTGATATTTATGCCGGTGCAAAACAGATTAACGAGGACAGAGCAACAGCTGAGGAATGTGCAGTTGTTGAAGATGTAGTTGAGGATACTGCCGAAGTTGCAGAAGAAGCAGCCGAGACAGCTACAGAGGAATAAATTCTAAATGAAATTTATCATTAAGCACGATATCAGAAACCGAATGAGAGTTCATCTTAATATGAACAGAATGACAATAGTCGAAGCAGATACCTTAGATTATTATGTCAGAAATCTTGTCGGCGTTACTGATGTCAAAATATTTGAAAATACTGCTGATGCGGTTGTCGAATATAGCTGTGAAAGGGCTGAGCTTATTAAAGCTCTTGCCCGTTTTCACTTTGATGAAGTAATTGTCCCAACCGCTGTTCTTGAAAGCTCGGACAGAATGTTAAATGCCGAGTACAAAGAAAAGTTAATAAATCATGTTTTAATTCATTATGGAAAGAGATTTATTCTCCCATATCCTGTAAGAGTTGCATTAACATGCTTTAAGTCAGTTAAGTACATATGTGAAGCTTTAAAGAGCTTAAAGAACAAAAAGCTTGATGTTTCTGTTCTTGATGCAACAGCTATAACGGTTTCTATTTTGCGTGGAACCTTTGATACCGCAGGCTCTGTCATGTTCCTTCTTGGCATCGGAGAGATTATGGAGGAATGGACTCACAGAAAAACCGTAAGTGACCTTGCAAAAAGTATGGCTCTTCAGGTTCAAAATGTATGGTTGCTTACTAACGGTCAGGAAGTTCTTGTGCCGTCAAGTGACATTGTTCCCGGCGATACGGTTGTAGTTAGAATGGGTACGATTATCCCGTTTGACGGAACTGTCGTAAGCGGCGAAGGAATGGTCAATCAGGCATCCTTAACCGGTGAGTCCGAGCCAATCAGAAAAACTGAGGATTCTTATGTGTATGCCGGTACGGTTCTTGAAGAAGGTGAACTGACAATACATGTAAGGGGTTCTTCCGGAGCTACACGGTATGAGAAAATCACGGCAATGATTGAAGACACCGAGAAGCTTAAGAGTAATATTGAGGGTAAAGCCGAGCATTTGGCTGACAGACTTGTGCCCTGGACTTTAGGTGGAACAATTCTCACCTATCTACTTACAAGGAATATAAC
>CAVBOS010000283.1:0-2374 GCA_963597005.1 Lachnospiraceae bacterium | reverse complement strand
GCGGCTACCCAGCGCTCGGGCTCAGGGGTCTTGGTCATATCCTTAGGAACATTTGAGCAGCTTCTCTTATGAATAGAAACGCCGAAGCCTCTTGTGATAAATCCGATAATTTCATCACCCGGAAGCGGATTGCAGCAGCGTGAGAACTTGATAAGACAGTTGTCTATTCCGTCAACGAGAACGCCGCCCGCCTTTCTCTTGCTGATGCGCTGTGCCGGCTGAGCCGCCATAATCTCCTCAGGAGCCTGCTCAACATTTGACTTGTTGATGCGCTGGTATTCCTCTTTTACACGGGGCATAACCTTGTAAAGCTGAATTCCGCCGTAGCCGATAGCGGCATAGAAGTCGTCCTCACTCGTTGCGCTGTGTCTCTTTCCTATGGAATCAAGCATATACTGCATGAGCTCGTCACTCATGACTATACCATTGCGCTTAAATTCCTTCTCAAGCTCGGTTTTGCCCTCGAGGATATTCTCCTCTCGCTTCTCCTTCTTGAACCACGCACGGATTTTGTTTCTCGCTTCACTCGTTCTTACAAGGCTGAGCCAATCTCTGTTCGGGCCGTGGCTTGCGTCCTTGGTTGTGATGACCTCGATGATTTCTCCCGTCTTAACCTTGTAATCAAGCGGAACAATTCTCTTATCAACCTTTGCGCCGACCATTCTGTTGCCGACTGCCGAATGAATCGCATAAGCAAAATCAATTACATTTGAACCTGCGGGCAAGCTGATGACGTCTCCTCTCGGAGTGAAAACGAACACCTCATCAGGAACAAGATCCGATTTAATCGAGCTGATAATCTCCGTAACATCCTCACTGCTGTCCTGGCTGTCGAGCATCTGGTGAATCCATGCAAGACGTTTTTCGAGGTTATCGTCTTTGCCCGTATTCTGCAAGCCGAGCTTATATTTCCAGTGTGCGGCAATACCGAATTCAGCGGTGTGGTGCATGTCCCATGTTCTTATCTGAACCTCAAAGGGAATACCTTCTTTTCCGAAAACGGTTGTATGAAGCGACTGATACATATTTGCCTTAGGCGTAGAAATATAGTCCTTGAATCTGTTCGGAATCGGACGGTACATATCGTGAATGACACCGAGAACATTGTAGCAGTCGGTGATTGTATCTACGATTACACGGACAGCAAAAATATCATAAATTTCATCAAAGGTTTTTCCCTGAACGAACATCTTGCGGTAAATTCCGTGGACGCTCTTGACTCTTCCCTCGATGTATGCTCCCGGGATAATATCCTCAAGTCTTTCCTTTATTTCAGCTTTTGTGTTGTTAATGAAATTCTGGCGGCTTGTGGAGCGTGACTCAAGATTTGCGACAATCTCGTTATAAGCAACGGGATCCATATAACGAAGAGAGACATCCTCCATATACTCCTTGACGGCTCGGATACCTAATCGGTCGGCAATAGGCGCATAAACCTCGAGGCACTCGAGTGCCTTATCACGCTGCTTCTGCGGAGTCATGTACTCGAGTGTGGAGAGATTGTGCATTCTGTCTGCAAACTTTATGATGATGACTCTGATGTCCTCAGCCATAGCCATGAGCATCTTACGGATATTCTCTGCCTGAAGCTCCTCACGGGAGGAAAATGGAATTTGAGAGATTTTAGTCAAGCCGTCAATCAAAAGTGCGATATCGGCGCCGAAGCTCTTCTTAATCTCATCAAGCGTCATATCCGTGTCTTCTACTACATCGTGAAGAAGACCTGCAATGACGGACTGGGAATCCATGCCCATTTCCACAAGCAAATATGCAACGGAAATAGGATGAATGATATACGGCTCACCTGATTTTCTCAGCTGTCCGTTATGGCACTTCTCGGCAGTCTTATAGGCACGCTCGATATTCGCCAAATCATATTCTTTATCACTGCTCTTGATTTTATCTATCAGCTCTTCATAGGTTCTTGTTTTTACTTCCATACATTACACCCCTTCTTTCTAATAACGGACAACAGCTCTTTTTCCAAAATATATGTAAAAAGCATTTTACAGCCTTTTCAGTATAGGTGATTCGAACAAATCGGTCTTTCCCTTTGTTGGCAAAGCGGTTATGCTCAGTGCCTCGCCGTGCTCAGCCTCGGCGGTAAGCCCACGCTCTGCAAGAACATCGAGGCAAAGCCTTAATTTTGCGAGACTCATGTCACTTGGCATTCTCGACAAAAGCGAAGTAAGACCCGCTCTCCAGCCCGACACCCTTATCAGCTTATAAAGCGGAATAAAATCCTCTCTTGTCGGCTTAATATTCTCTTTCTCAGCGTCGGTAAGCTCTTCGCCGCGCTTAAACTTCTCGTAAATTCTCCAAGAAGAAATAAGCCCGCTCATATCCTGTCCCGAAATTTTCATTTCCTTTACCT
>CAVBOS010000282.1:0-2376 GCA_963597005.1 Lachnospiraceae bacterium | reverse complement strand
ATATGAAGGTTGTATTATTACAGGACGTTAAAGCACTTGGAAAGAAGGGGGAGCTTGTAAACACCTCCGATGGATACGCAAGAAACTTCCTTTTCCCGAAGAAGCTTGCAAAAGAGGCAAATTCACAGGTTATGAACGAGCTTAAGAATGCCGAAGAGTCCAAGGCATTTAAGATTAAGACCGATACAGAGAACGCACAGAAGACAGCAGAGCTTCTCAAGGATAAGACTATCAAAATTCAGGCTAAGGCAGGACAGGGCGGAAAGCTTTTCGGTAAGGTTACCGCAAAGGAAGTTTCCGAGCACCTCAAGAATCAGTTCGGCGTTGATGTTGACAAGAGAAAGATTGTTATCGACGGCGACATTAAGGCTTTCGGCGTTTATAAGGCAGAGGTTAAGCTTTATACGGGTGTTTCCGCTAAGATCAGCATTCAGGTTATCGAACAGCAGTAATTTGAGGTAAATCATGGATAATGAAGCCTTAATGCAACAGCTTGGAGATAATTCTGCACTGTCGCTACCGTATAGTCCGGAGGCGGAGCAGAGTGTTCTCGGAGCTATACTTCTTGAGCCGTCGTGCATGTCGACGGTGGCAGATATGCTTCCGAACCCGGATGTTTTCTATCAAGTGAACAACAAGCTTATCTACAAGGTAATGCTTAATATGTTTACCTTGGGCAAGGCACTTGATGCTGTCACGCTGCTTGAGGAGCTTAGGGCTGACCCTGATTTTGACGAAAGTACGGGAAAGCTCTATCTCGTTCAATTGGCACAGACCGTTCCCTCTGTCTCTAATGTAGATAAGTACTGCGAAATTGTAAAGGATAAGTATGATCTTAGAATGCTCATCCTTTCAACAAGGCAAACTCTTGCGGAGGCACAAGACCCCGCTAACGAGACAAACGCTCTGCTCGATATAGCTGAACAGAGAATTTACGATATCCGACAGGGAAAGTCGATGAACGGCATTCAGAGGATTAATGAGGTTATTCTTCAAACCTTTGAAAGACTCGACGCTCTCAATAACGACGAAGAAAAAGAGAAATATAAGGGAATTGATACGGGTAGCGGTGAGCTTGACAAAACTATCACAGGACTTAACCGCTCCGACCTTATTATCCTTGCCGCTCGTCCCGGTATGGGAAAAACCTCGTTTGCGCTTAATATCGCTAGACACGCCGCTTGTACATGCAAAAAGCGTGTGGTGGTATTTTCACTCGAAATGAGTAAGGAACAGCTTGCCGCACGTATGCTTTCAACAGAGGCTATGGTAGGCTCTTCCAAGCTTAGAACGGGCAACCTTGAACAGGATGAATGGACAAGGCTTATTGAGGCGGCGGATATATTAAATCACGCTGATTTGTATTTTGACGACAACTCGGGCATAACTGTTCCTGAAATCAAGGCAAAGCTCAGACGTCTTCAGAATGTTGACCTCGTTATAATAGACTACTTGCAGCTTATGGGCTCGTACAAAAAGATTGACAACCGTGTTCAGGAAATTTCAGATATCACAAGAAACTTGAAGATTATGGCGAAGGAGCTTAATATCCCCGTCATTGCACTTTCACAGCTTGCAAGATCTTCCGACAAAAGAACAGACCACAAACCCGTTCTTTCCGACCTGCGTGACTCCGGTTCTATCGAGCAGGATGCTGATATTGTTCTTTTCCTTTACCGCGACGCTTACTATTCTGACGGAGAAGGTTCGGGTGAGGACGCTAACCAGAATAAGAGTGAATGTATCGTAGCTAAGAACCGTCATGGCGAGTCACGTTCGATACCGCTTCATTGGCAGGGCGAGTTCACAAGATTTACATCTGCGGAGTATGTACGAAATGAATAAGCTGAAGGAAGAATTTGAGTATTTATCAAAAGCAGACAAAATTATAATCGGATTATCGGGTGGGGCTGATTCTGTGGCTCTCACCCATATTCTGTTTAAGGAGTTCGGTGCCGACAAGCTTATTTGCGCCCATGTAAATCATATGATTCGCGGTGCTGAGGCTGACCGAGACACGGCGTTTTGCCAAAGCTATTGTGACAGACTCGGAATAAAGCTTGAAATTCTGCGAAAAGATGTACCGTCGATTGCTAAAGAAAATCATATCGGAGAAGAAGAGGCAGGAAGATTAGTCCGTTATAATTTCTTTCAGTCTTTGATGTTCGGCGAAAATGATATTATCTGCACGGCTCATAATGCCGACGATAACGCAGAGACCGTTCTTCTTAATTTGACAAGAGGAACAGGGCTCAAAGGTCTATGTGGTATCCCTCAGAAAAGGGGATTTATTTTCCGACCGATATTAAAGCTCACAAGAAGTGAGATAGAGGACTATTGCCAAGAAAATAATTTAGATTACATAACAGACAGCAC
>CAVBOS010000281.1:0-2380 GCA_963597005.1 Lachnospiraceae bacterium | reverse complement strand
TCCTCGGCAGAATAAGCCATTTCGATGACATCGTTATATTTTTTCACATTGTCAAGAAGTATTTTTCTCATCTCGGCAATGTAAATTTCATCGGTCATATCCTCTCTGCCGTAACGCTTGAAGCCATCTCTGGGAGGAAGGAAAACAGCAAAGAACTGTGCGAGCTGGTCGCCTCTTTGCATCTTGTCAAAGTCAATGCTTGTCTCCGGAGTGCTGTAAAGATTTGTGTTAACCTCGGGATTGAACAGCAACTTCATCAGAGTGTCGCAGTGCATATCAATGAATTTCATAATCATACCTCTTCTTTCCTAATGTATATGAAAATTAACAATTATCTTAAATTATTTTCAAATTAGCCTTTTGATTCTGACTGTCACATAATCTCTAATATCATTAACAAGGCTGATTATAAGTCAAACACAAGAAAAATACAATCGTTAAAACCGCCATAATTCAAGAGTTTTCAAACTGTTTAAGATTATCATATTGTAAGTTTTAGCTTTTTATGGTAATATCAAGTAAATAAAATTTCAGGAGGATAAGCCAATGCTTACTGAAACAAAAAAGGAATTTATCGAATTTATGATGAGTGCCGACGTTCTTCGTTTCGGAAATTTCGTAACCAAGAGCGGCAGAAACACCCCTTATTTCGTAAATACAGGAAACTACAAGACAGGCGAGCAGATTGCCAAGCTCGGTTCCTATTATGCTAAGCTTGTTAAGGAAACAATCGGAGACGAATTTGACGCAATGTTCGGTCCCGCTTACAAGGGAATTCCTCTTGCCACAAGCTGTGCGGACGCACTTTACAATAACTACGGAGTAAGCAAGCCGTATTTCTTCAACCGTAAGGAAGAGAAAGACCACGGCGAGGGTGGCTCTATCGTCGGATACAAGCCACAGAGCGGTGACAGAATTATCATCATCGAGGATGTTATTACTGCAGGAACAGCTATCCGTGAGGTTATGCCTATTCTCAAGGGCTGCGGCGACGTAAAGGTTGAGCATATGTTCATCAGTGTTAACCGCTGTGAAGTAGGAAAAATCCCCGGCAAGACCGCAATCATGGAGGTTCAGGAGGAATACGGACTCAATGTTCACGCTCTTGTGACCGTTCAGGATATCAAGGAGTATCTTGTTTCCAAGGGTACATACGGCGACATTCTTCCTCTTATGGACGAATACATGAGCAAATATTGTGTTTTCTGATAACACAGGCTCAGTTTATTTTGCTTCAAAGACGCAGATAATATCAAAATCATCTGCGTCTTTTATTTTCCCATATTATAAGGTGAATTTTTCAACGTGACATTCAAGTAAAGGAGAGCTTAGTATGAAAACAGCTTTATTAGTCATGGCTGCGGGAATCGGCAGCCGTTTCGGCGGCGGCATCAAGCAGCTTGCAGCAGTTGACAGCTCAAATCACATCATCATGGACTATTCCATTCACGATGCAATCGAGGCTGGCTTCAACAAAATCGTGTTCGTTATCAGAAAAGATATCGAAAAGGACTTCCGTGAGGCTATCGGAAACAGAATCGAGGGAATTTGCTCCGCTCATAATGTTGAAGTAGCTTACGGCTTCCAGGATTTGCACAATATCCCCGGTGAGTTTCCTGAGGGAAGAACAAAGCCGTGGGGCACAGGTCAAGCAGTTCTTGCAGCAAAGGACGAGATTGATTGCCCGTTCTGCGTTATCAACGCAGACGATTACTATGGCAAAGAGGCTTTCAAGCAGGTTCACGATTATCTCGTTTCGGGCAAAAAGAATTTCTGCATGGCAGGCTTCATCCTCAAGAACACACTTTCCGAGAACGGCGGCGTAACAAGAGGTATCAGCAAGGTTGACGAAAACTCCTACCTCACAGAGGTTGTCGAGACAAGCGACATTGTAAAAACTCCTACAGGTGCTGCGGTAAACGGAAAAGAGATTGACGCAGATTCTTATGTTTCCATGAACTTCTGGGGACTCACTCCTGAGTTTATGGATACTCTCGAAACCAATTTCAAAGTATTTTTCGAGAAAACCGTTCCGTCAAATCCGATGAAGGCAGAGTATCTTCTCCCCATTCTCATCGGTGAGCTTCTCGAGAAGAACGAGACTAAGGTCAAGGTTCTCGAGACAAAGGACAAGTGGTTCGGCGTAACATATGCCGAGGACAAGGCATCCGTCATCGAAAGCTTCGCAAAGCTTATTGAAAACGGCGTTTACAGTGCCGACCTCTATTCTGATTTAGGCTGATTATTAAGATACTAAGAAAACAGGTGCGTTCTTTTTCGCACCTGTTTTTTCATTTAACAAGCAAAATCCGACAGAACGCTCTCTGTCGGATTTTTGCTGTAAGAATTGATAAGGTAAAACTTATTGATAATTTTAATT
>CAVBOS010000280.1:0-2384 GCA_963597005.1 Lachnospiraceae bacterium | reverse complement strand
AACATGATGGCACAGCTGCTTTCAGATGATTCCCATATTCCTCTTCGGGTATCGATATTTGAGGGCAAGACAAAAGGGTCAAATCTATTTTCCGTTCGCGAATTTGGGAACAACTGTCTCCTATATACTCTCGATGAACTGCTCAGGTATGGAGATGTTCTGAATATAATTCAGACTGATGAGAGGAATCGTGTTGTAGAGAGAAAAGAAGTACCACTTTTTGATAATAAGGCATTTCGTGAGGCAATCATAAACGCTGTTCTTCATAATCAGTGGGTGAGCGGAAATGAACCAATGATATCGGTCTTCTCCGATAGGATAGAAATATTGTCGAGGGGAACGATTCCTCCTGCTCAAACTATGGAAGGGTTTTATCTTGGCGAATCTGTTCCGGTAAACGAGAAGCTTTCCGAAATATTTCGGCGTGAGCTTCCTCGAGTATGTCACTCAGGTTAGGCTAAATCACGCTGTAGAGGATATGAGCTCCGATTTAAGTCTGACGGAAATTGCCTATAATAACGGTTTCACGAGCGAAAACATGATGATCAGGGCATTCCGTAAGTATAGGGGAGTCACTCCGGGTGAATACCGTAAAAATCTCGTTCAGGATAAAAAGTCAAGGCGATTCGAAGAGGACGTGAAGCTCTACGGAGACAGCTTCGGCTTTTATGATGACGACTGCCTCAAATCCGTGCTGAAATATGCTGACAGCAACGAGTCCTCGGGTGAAGCAGGAACGACTAAAAATCTCATAGTCGATGTCAATGTCAATTCGAGAAAATTCAAGACGGAAAATCATTTTAGAAGAATCATTAACGGCGGCTACGCAAGAAGCGTCCTCGATGCCGAAGTCCAAAGAGAATTGAAACTCATGGTAAAACATGTAGGATATGAGTTCATCAGAGTAAAGGGTATACTCGATGACGATATGCTCGTTTACCGAGAGGTGCTCACCGGACAGATAATGATTAATTTTGTCTATGTGGATAAAGTAATCGATTTCATCCTCTCTCTTGGCGCAAAGCCTATGCTTGAAATCGGTCATATGCCCGGACTTTTGATTAAAGGCAAAGGACTCAGGTTTTTAAGACCTGCGAGCAATTGTCCGCCGAATAATCTGAGCGAATGGAAGAGACTTGTCGAGGCGCTTATGAATCATTTGCTCGAGCGTTACGGCGTGAATAAAATGCGCTCCTGGATATTTACCCCGTGGATAACTTCCGATTATATCGGAAGCATGGGCGCAGAAACTTATATGGAAGCATATAAAATATCACACGATGCGATTAAGTCAACCTGCGGAGAATTTGTCACATGTCATTCGTTCAGCTCAGAGGGCGGAGAAAGCAATAACATTGAAGCGGTATTGCACCTCATGAAAAAATACGATTGTATGCCTGATATTCTGGCAACACGTACGTATAATACATCGTTCGGAGAAGACGAAAAGGACGTGCCGAGATTAATTGAAAATATTGAATCGTTTAATTTTTGCGTTGCAAAAGACCCCAATTACACAGGGAATATCTTGCGTAAGATAAAATCAGCACTGAAAAAACACGGCATGGAAAATATGCCTGTGCTGATTGACGAGTGCAACAGCAATATCTGGCAGAGAGATCTTTGCAGCGATACATGCTATAAAGCCGCTTGGTTTATGAAAACAATGCTCGAAAACGAAGAGAATTGCAACGGCATTGCGTATTTCAATATTAACGATACACTTGACGAGGTGTTTCCTGCCCAGGACGAGTTTCACGGCGGTTTCGGAATGTTCACGCCACAGGGAATACCGAAAGCGGTAGCGGTTGCCGCAAAGATGCTCGGAAAAGTCGGAAATTATATCATAAAAAAGGGCGAAGGCTACTTTGTAAGCTACAATTCGGAGAAATCAAGCTATCAGATTCTTCTCTATAATTATGTCCACTATGATACATTGTATCGCTACCGCCATACGGTAAATCTGTCAAGATGCGACCGTTACAGAGTGTTCGAGAATAACAGCGAGAATAACGTCACGGTGAGACTTACGGGATTGCCTTGCGGTTTCCTGAAAAAACGCACCTATAAAATAACAAGAGAACATGGCTCAAGTTACGACGCATGGGTGAGAATGGGAGCACCGAAAACGATAGATGACGAAGAAAAGAAATTTCTTGTGCATGCGGCAGACCCGGAATATCGATCGGAGAAAATCGAAATAACGGGAGAAGAGCCGCTTATGATAAATGAGTGCCTGAAACCGCATGAGGTGGTGCTTGTAGAAATTTTGTTAGGTGATAACTGACAGAGAAATACAGAAAGCAAAACACAAAAGTTTTTGCCACGCTTTTTTCAAAAAGCGTGCGGGTGTGGGCAGAGCCCACGAGAGAAATAAATAACAG
>CAVBOS010000279.1:0-2399 GCA_963597005.1 Lachnospiraceae bacterium | reverse complement strand
GTTTTAGCATTCTTAAGGATATGAGCGGCATCCATAATGTTTGTATATGTACCACCGGCGCATCCGGCAATGATTCCCTGCTGAACCATGAGCTTGCCGTCCTTAATCTTGTCAATAAGGCTGAAGTGAGTATCAGGATTATCAGAAAGCTTAAGAACATTCTGCTCTGCCTCATGCAAAATATCCTCGAGGTTTGCATTTAACTCATCAATTTCGAATGTGTTGCTTGGGTGACACGGTAAAGCTATCATAGGCTTAACAGTTGATAAATCAACATAAACCATACCGTCATAATATGCACAAGCATCGGGATTGAGCTCTTTATAGTCATTTCCTCTGCCGTGAGTTGTTAAGAATGCTTCCGTCTTATCATCTGTTCTCCAGATAGAAGACAAACAAGTTGTTTCTGTTGTCATAACATCGATACCGTTACGATAATCACAAGTCATGTTGCTGACGCCGGGACCGACAAATTCCATTACCTTATTCTTAACATAACCGTTCTTATAAACCGCACCGATAATTGCAAGAGCAATATCCTGAGGACCAACGCCAGGGTTTGGTTTGCCGGTTAAGTAGATAGCAATAACACCGGGATAAGCAACATCATATGTGTCGCAGAGCAACTGCTTAACAAGCTCTCCGCCGCCTTCGCCGATAGCCATTGTACCAAGAGCACCGTAACGTGTGTGGGAGTCAGAGCCCAATATCATTTTGCCACAGCCTGCCATTGTCTCACGCATATACTGGTGAATGACTGCCATGTGAGGCGGAACAAAAATACCGCCATACTTTTTAGCTGCAGAAAGACCGAATACATGGTCATCCTCGTTGATTGTGCCACCTACCGCACAAAGAGAGTTATGACAGTTTGTTAATACATAGGGAATCGGAAATTCTTTTAAGCCTGAAGCTTTTGCAGTCTGAATGATTCCTACGAATGTGATATCATGGCTTGTCATAGCATCAAATTTGATTCTCAACTTATCCATGTTATCTGATGTGTTGTGCGCTTTTAAGATTGAATAAGCAATTGTACCCTTCTTAGCCTCTGCTTTATTAGCTGACGGCTGAGCTTCTGATTCAGGTACGATTTCTGTTCCGTTTAATAAATACACACCTTCGTTATACAGTTTAACCATAACAATTATCCTTTCTTTGATAAATCCTTTAGTTTTTACAATTTAGCAAGCAACAATTATTACTGCTGTTAAAAATGAAATTAGTTAATATTGATAAAAAATCGAAAGTTTTCTTTCCGATTTTTCTTTCTGTAATTAGTATAATAAAAAGACAGTCTAAAATCTAATTCACAAAGATAATACTACTATTCCTAAAAAGTAGAACTTTTCACAAAGTTGAATTTTCCTTTTATTATGATTAAAGAGGAAGTTTTAAACTCCCTCTTTAATCAAACTGACTATAATCAAACGAAAAGACCGTAAACTCCCAAAACAGCGAATATTGCAAGCACGGCAAGTGCAATAAAGGAAACAGCAAACAGCTCAACAAAGAGCTTATTCTGAGGGAAACGCTCCTCAGCATTTTCCTGTTGAGCAACGCCAGCCATAATTAGCGCACCGGTAGTTGAGATTGGTGTGAAGCCAGAAACAGTACCGCCGATAACAATAACGGTAACAAGCTGAACTGCATTAACGCCAAGAGCTGTACCCAATCCGCTGGCAGCCGGAATAAGTGTTGGGAAAACAACACCGAGACCGGAACTGAAGAAGGACATAAATCCTGCTGCAATAGCCATAATCATTGTAGCTGTACGCTGGCCCATGATTTTCTCTAATCCAGCAACCATAATGTCAATTCCGCCGGAAATAGATATGATGTTCATAAGTATGCCAACGCCCATAACCATTAAAATAACATTCCAAGGAATACCGGCAATAGCTTTCTTTTCCTGACCGTCACCTATTACAACTAAGATTGTTCCGACTAAGAAGCCTGTAAGACCGACATTCCAGGAGAAAAATAGTGCACCAACAGCAAGAACCAAAAGTCCAACCAGTGAACACCACTGTTTAACGTTGAATTTAGGCAAATCCTTTACGCTTACTACAGAAGAAGATTCATCAACCTTCCAACCTTTGTAGTAGATATAGACCAAAACACCGGTAACAAGTGCAGTAACAATCATTCCGAACATAATCGGTATAGTGTTGCCTGTTAATCCCTGCTCTTCCATTAATTCGCGAACAACAGCACTCTCAGGAGTTAATGGGCTCATTCTGCCTGACATAACACCGAGATCACCTATGATAGCCGTCATAATCGGATTGATTCCGGCGGAAACAGCAACAGGAATTGCTATGACCGGAACAATAGCAAGGCTTGGAATGGCTCCGGGGCCAACAGCACAAATCGCAAATCCCAGAATGTACATTACT
>CAVBOS010000278.1:0-2423 GCA_963597005.1 Lachnospiraceae bacterium | reverse complement strand
TTCATGACGCATCCTGCTATAAGCTTATCTGCGATATCACACCGCATGTTCATTCGGCAGAGTGCCTTGTAAAGGACATTGACACGAATAACGCTGAAATCTCTGAGGACGAAAACTCGGAAAGCAGTGAAAACGGCGAGAACGCTATCGATACGATAAGCGAGGACGGCGAGAGTAGCGAAAACTCGGAGAACGGCGAAGAAAGTGCTCAGGACCTTGATTTCGACAAGGACGACACCATTGAAGAGGATGAGCATAACTCGCATCCGATGATTGATGTTGCAACGCAATTGGATTTCAAGTTTCAGAAGTTAAACGGCAACAATTGGGAAACTCTTAGTGACGGTGCAACAATCGAGGACGGCGATACCGTTAAGCTTGATCTTTCCTATACAATTCCGCACAGCGTTGTTACCGAAGAGGCGTTTATCATTACGTATGATATTCCTGGGAGCTTCAACATTCCAAATGATGAGTCCGGTTATATTTCAGGTACAATCGGCGGTGTGACCATGAACGGTACTTCAGCTGAGGATTCATGGGGTATCTATAAGATAACAACTGACGGACATGTTGCGATAGCTTTTAACAGCAAGTTCTTTGCAACAAATGATGAATTCCACGGCGGACTTACTGTTCAGGGCAAGGCGAAAAACACAAGCTCCGGTGATTCGACAGTAATTCAGTTTGTTGATGACGGTCCAAAGTACAACATCATCACAAAGAAAGAGGCTAGCGACCTTTCCGTTAAAAAGACAGCAAGTGAAGTAGTTGACGGAAAAATAACTTATACCGTCACTGCCACTTCCAAGAACGGTACGGACAGCGTTGTCAAAATCGAGGATACTATAAAAACTGAGGGCTTGAATAGTATCACGATCGGCAATGTCAATGTTGTAGACGGAAACGGAAATTCTGTTTCCAACACACCTGTTATCGATAATGCAAAAGGAACGTTAAATCTTGAACTTCCTAAGCTTGATGCGGGCGGATCTTATACCATTACTTATACGGTTGATGTAAACGACGGCAAAGAGCATACAAACGGTTATCAGTCAATCGGAAACACGGTTGTTGCAAAAGACGGTGACAACTGGAAGGGTCAGGATCAAACCAATACTAAGATACAGGATAAGCTTATTCAAAAGTCGGGTAAAGCAAACGATACAAACACGGGAATTGAGTGGACAATTACCGTAAATCCCGACAGAAGCCAAAAGGTATCAGGTGTTTGGTCACTTTCAGATCAACTTGACGGCAAGCTTATCGACTGGTCAAAGGTCGAAGGCTTAAAGGTAACTAAATACGATGCAAATTGGCAGCAAAGTGATATAACAGATACATTTATCGCAGACGGATACAATAAAATCAGTGTTGAGCCCGGTTGTCATTATGTGATCACTTACACCGTTCCTGTCACTTTGGCAGACGGTGAAACGGTAACCCAGACCAATAAGGTAATCATCGATAAAGACGGCAAGAAATACGACGGCGACGGCGAAGTTATTATTACTCCGAAAGATGAGTTTCCTGAGAAGAAGTCGGGTTCTAACACACCTATTGCGGGCACAACACAGAGAGAACAGGAATGGTCGCTGACACTTAATCCGACAGCCGGCTCGACTGCAGGTATCGTTATAACGGATTATCTTTATAACGAAAATAATGTCGCTGATGATTCAGTTCACTGGACTACACTTGAGTCGCTAAGCAAGTATTTCAACAGTAACAAGGATTCGCTTGAGTATACTGCGACTGTTGAAGGTTACGATAAGGACGGTAATGTAGTTTCTGACAACAGCTCGAAAATTGTAAGATTCACTCTCACGCTTGCACCTAAGACTTCATGGAGCGGTAAGCAAATCCAGCCAAAATACTACTCGATATTCGAGACAAAGCAGCTTAACGACGGCGATACCATCACGGTTAAGAATACAGCTGAAGATAAGGGTATAAGCCATGATGCGAGTGCTTCTTACACAAAGAAGAGTGGCTTCGGAAAATATATCAAATCCGGCGACAGTTATATAAGCGGCAGCACAAGCATAGACTACAGCACGCTTGTATCTAACGACAATAAGCTGGCTTACAGAATCTATCTCAAGCCTGATTCCACAGATGAGATTACAGTTACCGACACTTTACCTGAGGGAATGACGCTTTCGGCAGACGATGTTTCTGTATTGATTGCAACAAACGGTGCTTCGTCCAGAGCAGATTGGTCGCAGGCATCGACATACTGGGAGGGCTATGATCTCACAGCCGATGGCAACAAGCCGATTATCTCTGTTTCCGAATCAAATGTTCTTTCGGTGACCCTCCCTGCCGGCAGACCGTCTGCCATGATTGATAGGGATAATGTTGGTTTCATTATTGAATACACTGTCACTGTAACAGATGAGTTCTGGAACAATGATAAAAAC
>CAVBOS010000277.1:0-2433 GCA_963597005.1 Lachnospiraceae bacterium | reverse complement strand
GTACTTGGCTTTAGCTTAATAAGCTCCTCAGCCGTAAAAATATCATCCTCTTCACCCGAGCCGTAAAGTCCGGTCATCATTTGAAGTCCGAGCTCAAAAGAGAAGCTTTTTATCAGTGAAGAGGCTTTTCTTACGCATTCGGCGTCATGGCCTCTGTCATTCATAAAAAGTATCCTGTCGGACATGGACTGAGCACCAAGCTCAATGGATGTCACATTATATTTCTTTAGTATAGCGAGCACATCTTCGTCAATTTTATCGGGCCTTGTAGAACAGCGTACACCTATAAAGCCTGAGTCCTTTACAGCCTTGCTTGCAACCTCAAGCAGAGAAATCATGTAATCTCTGTCAATTGCCGTGAAGCTGCCGCCGAAAAAGGCAATTTCCGCATTACGAGCCTTTTCACCCATATACAAGGCGGCGCTTTTTATGGTTTCCTCAACCTCTTTAGGAGTCGGCTGTTTGGAAGCACCCGTTATTCTGTGCTGATTGCAAAAGCTGCACTGACAAGGACAGCCGTTATGCGGAATGAATATAGAAATATTACTGTGCTTAATAACCCATCAACTCCAGTGCTTCTCTTGCAGCTTGCTGTTCAGCTTCCTTTTTACTTCTTCCGCCGCCCTTACCGATTACATTGCTGTTAAGGTGAACCTCAACGACAAAGTGCTTATTGTGATCAGGACCGGACTCTCCGACCAGAACATACTTGAGGTGCTCCTCGGGATTTTGCTGGATAATCTCCTGCAAGGTGGTTTTGTAGTCCTTATATTTCTTGGAGCTGATAGTTTTGGCCGCAGGTGCGATATAAGTGAGAATAAACTTTCTTGCCTCTTCAAGCGAACCGCTGTCAAGGTAAATAGCCGCCGTAATTGACTCAAACATATCTGCTAAGATACTCGGTCTGTCATTTCCGCCCGTGTGGATTTCTCCGTGGCTCAGGCGCATATAATCACCCACGCCGATTTCTCTTGAAAAAACGCAAAGCGACTTTTCGCAAACCAGAGCGGCACGATTTTTAGTGAGCTTGCCCTCAGGCAAATCGGAAAAATTCTCGAAAAGATATTCTGCCGTGACAAAACCAAGAACAGAATCTCCGAGAAACTCGAGTCTCTCATAGCTTTTGCAGTGGTGCTCATTCGCATAAGATGAATGTGTAACAGCCGTTCTGAGCAGCTCGATATTTTTGAAATGATAGCCGATTTTCGCCTCGAGCGTTTCAAGTGAATCCTTCATTTTTACCCCTTCTTTGATACTGCATTTGCAATTTCGTCGATAATTCCCGACTCGTAGTAAGCTTTGGCAAGTCTCAAGGCGCTGACAACAGTCTTTGCCTTTGCGCTTCCGTGAATTTTAAATACAGGTTTAGAGCAACCCAAAATCGGTGCTCCGCCGTATTCGTTGTAATCCATCGTCTTTTTCATGGCTTTAAGGTCGCTCATAATGAGCATTGCGGCAAGCTTGGTTTTGAAGTTCTTGGTAAAAAGCTCCTTGAACTTACCCATGAGCGTCATTGCAACTCCCTCGTAAAGCTTGGTAACCACATTACCCGTAAAGCCGTCACAGACAAGCACATCTGCGGCATCGTCAGGAATATCTCTTGCCTCTATATTGCCGATAAAATTAATGCTATCATTCTGCTTCAAAAGCTCGAAGCACTCATGCTGAAACGGACCGCCCTTATGGTCTTCCGTTCCGACATTGACAAGTCCTACTCTTGGGGACTTAATGTTCATGACCTTCTCGACATAGCAAGAACCCATAGTAGCGAACTGGTCAATCATCTCTGCTCTGCACTCGTTGTTTGCACCGCCGTCACAAAGCATGAAGAAGCCCTCTTTTTTCGGCATAACAGGTGCAAAGGCAACTCGCTTTACACCTTTAATTCTTTTAACAAGCATAGTTGAGCCGACAACAACCGAGCCGCTGTTGCCCGCACTTGCAAAGGCATCTGCCTTGCCTTCAGCCAATGCCTTAAAGCCGACCGACATTGAAGAATCAGGCTTAGTCTTGATTACGCTCACGGGGTCATCCTCCATTGTGATAACCTCGCTTGCCTCAAGAATTTCCATGTGGGAAATATCTATTCCGTTTTCCTTTGCGGCTTTATTTATAAGCTCGCTCGAGCCTGACAAAAGCACGGTAATACCGAGTTCCTTTTCAGCCTGGGCACAGCCCTTTAAAATTTCGACAGGAGCATTATCTCCGCCAAAAGCGTCAACAATAATTTTCATGTCTGTCACCTTACAAATTATATGTCTTTCTGAAATTCTCGAGATCCTCAAGTGCACGGTCACTAAGTGCTGTATACCTTAGCTTTTTATCCTTGATTTTCGGCTCGATTGCCGGCAGAACTCCGAAGTTTGCCCCCATTGGCTGGAAATCAGCGGAAACACTCGAGCTTATATATCTCGAAAGTGCGCCTATCATGGT
>CAVBOS010000276.1:0-2439 GCA_963597005.1 Lachnospiraceae bacterium | reverse complement strand
CGCTTAGGTAGATATGTCTTGAAAGGCTCTCGAGAGTAATTTCTTCCTTATAGTTCTCGAGAATATAATCGGCAGCCATTTGAATTCTCTCTCTGCCGCTGCCCGCACTTTCCGACCTTTCCTCGCCCGCAAAATATCTTGTCAAATCCTCGAGCAAAGCCGTTATCTTACTTTTAGGGTAAGACAAATCGTCACTTTTATATGTTTCCTTGAATGCACAGGCGATGTCTTTCCTTATTATATCAAAATTCTCCTGATTATCTTCTGAATAAAGAAAGGAGCGGCAGTCTATTTTATAGCGCAAAAGCTCTGCGTGCAAAGCTGCAATAACGTCGGACGAAACCGTGGTCGAAAGTAAAACCGCATCGTTTCCGATATCGATTGAGCAAATCTCAAAACAGTTTATAGCAAAAATGTCTTCTGCTTTTACGGAATACACCATACCATCCTTAAAGCTCACCTTACAATTGCCCTTAAGCACAAAAATAATCTCAAGATCTGGAAGCCAAATTTCCCTACGGTTGCCCGTATTTTTGATTATGTGAAATTTAACACCCGACAGCGGCTCTGAGCGGCGAATCATTCTTTCGTCCTGCTCGTTTATAATTTTACTCATATATGAAAACTCCAAAACACTTTTTTCATATTTTATCAGAAATAAGAAAAAACATCAAGAAACAGACAATCGGAAGCAAACCGTCTTATTTATTTTAAGCTTCTCATGTCTAAAGATTGACTCGCAGAACGAAAGATTTTCACACAAAAAGAAAAAACCGCATATTACTGCGGTTTAAATGGTGGAGATGGCGGGAGTCGAACCCGCGTCCGAAAACCAATTGCCAAGGCTTTCTCCGAGCGCAGTCAGTGTTTTAACATTCCCTCAATGAGACGCCCACAGACAGGCTTCTCACCTTAGTATCCTGAAATTCATGGACGGGCTACAGGAGTCCCCCGCCTCACGTTCACCGTTAATCGACGCTCTTTACACGGTCACGGTAGTCCGTGCAAGAACGGCTGCTAATCAAGCAGCAAGAGCAACGTTATTGTTGTCGTTTATTATTTAAGTTTGCGGTTTTATTAGCGGTCCCGCACCGCTGCTCGCTTACCGAGGTTCTCAGCCCCCGTCGAAACCTTTACATCCCCATATAAATTGAATGTATAATTAATAAATTATAATTAATAATGAACGGATAAACGATTTTTCCGTTCTATATTTTTTTGTGTAAATAATTCGCAAAACAACATGCCCGTCTGCGAATGCTTCGCATTCTTGCCGTATTTTATTTTGCTGTCTTTACTTATTTGAATTGTTTAATCATTCCCGTAGGGCGACCTTTGGTCGCCTTTGCACAGAGGTGTTATAAGACTTTTTTAAACTGCCTTTGCGCTTGGAATTTCTCTTTGTGTAGATAAGCCGGCTGTCAAAGCCCAACCACGAACGCTTTGCGTTCTAAAATGCTTCGCATTTTGGTTTCCCTCATCAGCCTTATTCTTTTTATCGCTTCGCTCTGTTTTTTCGTTTTTAGTTTCTGCTATTTATCTCTCTTGTGGGTGCTACTCACACCCGTTCGCTTTTTTTAAAAGCCAAACCAAAAACTTTTATGCTTTTATTATAGCTTTTTAACGGGTATCCGTCAATCGACTGCGGTGAAAATCAATTGTTTCTTGATTTCATCGCTCTTTCGATATCCCTCTTTGCACTTCTCTCAGCCATATCCGCACGCTTATCATACAGCTTTTTGCCTCGACAAAGTCCGACTGCAACCTTCACCCTCGAGCCCTTGAAATAAAAGCTCAGCGGTATAAGTGAATAGCCGTCCTGCTTTACGTAGCCGTAAAGCCTCAATATTTCCTTCTTATGCATAAGAAGTCTGCGCACACGCATCGGGTCTTTATTAAAGATATTTCCGAAATCATACGGGCTTATATGACAGCCGTTAAGCAATAACTCTCCGTTTACGACCGAACACCACGAATCTTTTAAATTCACTCTTCCCGCACGAAGTGACTTAACTTCCGTTCCGCACAGCTCGATGCCTGCCTCGAAAGTCTCGTCGACGAAATAATCATGGTAAGCCTGACGGTTTTTGACTATTGTTTTTGTATTCTCTTTAGCCATTTTCAGGCTCCCCCTTTTTTATTCAATTAATAAATTATAATTAACAATGAACGGGCAAACGGTTTTCTCGTTCTGTATTTTTTATTTGATTATTCCCGTAGGGGCGGTCTTTGACCGCCTTTGCACAAATGTGGTTTAAGGCGAAATATTTGCTTTAAACTGTCTTTGCGTTCGATGTTTCTCTTTGAGTAAATCAGTCGGCTGTCAAAGCCCAACCACGAACGCTTTGCCTTCTAAAATGCTTCGCATTTTGGTTAACTTTGTCAGCCTTTCTTTTTTATTATCGCTTCGCTCTGTTTTTCGTTTTTAGTTTCTGCTAT
>CAVBOS010000275.1:0-2449 GCA_963597005.1 Lachnospiraceae bacterium | reverse complement strand
GTCATATCCTTGTTCACCGCAAAGGTAAGGTGCATATCACCCATTGCCCAAAGTGCCATCTTGTCCCTCCGTTTCACGCCGTATCCACTCGGTTAAAAGTCGGACTATTTTCTTTTGCTGGGTGTCCGTCAGTTCCGATCCCATCGGCACTCTGTACCACTTGCTAAGACATCCTCTGCAGCAGCACGCACAGGCATGCTGAGCCACAAAAACGGGATAGCCTCTCCATGGGGTCTGCTTGCCGTCATTCGGAATATACGCAGAAGCAAGCCGCTTTTTTACAATTTCGGCACAGTGTTTCTCTATTACGTCTATTCCCTTATCACGAACGATTTTCTTGTCCTTCTCGGTCAAATGGAAGGAAGAGCGAAATTTAGATTTTGAAAGCTTATAAAGAGCCTCGTCTATCGTCTGCAAAATGAACCTCAGTGTCCGCCGTGGCAGTGTCCGCCGACATGAACGGCACTCATATCAAACTTCAAATTTCCGCTTACCATAGCCTTTACGGCATCCTCGGGAGATCCTTTCACACCCGGGTAAATCAAGAATATGCCGGCACTCTGAAGTCCGTCATATGCGCCCTGTCCGAGACCACCACAAATCACGGTGTCCACTCCCTTTGATTTAAGAAGAGCAACAGCCGACGAATGGCCGTGGTTGACAGAATCAACAATCTCACTTCCAGTAATTTCTCCGCTGATAACCGTATAAATTATGAACTGAGGAGCTTTTCCGAAATGCTGCCAAATTTCACCGTTTGAATAAGGAATTCCAATTTTCATATATGTTTTTCCATCCTTCTATCCTAATAAGAATGATTGTACTACAAAAATAATAAAAAATAAAGAAAAAAGGTAAAACAAAAGCGGAACTGCACAGAGGGGTGAAAAACAGTTCCGCTGACTTATAATTAAATTTCCGATCTCCCGTTAGGGCAGTATCAGAAATTTCTGAGCTTTGCCTTATCGAGAGCTTTTCTGATCTGAGGGCCAACTATCATCGCACAAATTCCCTTTGCAATGTCAAAAGGAATGAACGGGATTACGCAAACCGCCAGAGCCGCACCTACAGAGTAGCTTGCCTTGTAACAGAACCAAGCGGTTCCGACTGCATAGCAAATTGCAACACCGACTATCATGGATGCAAAATTAATGGCATAATTGATTGCTTTCTTCTTGCCTGTAGCTTTATCAATCGGGAAATGATCGAATGTGATACCGCAAACGATTGCAAGCGGAATGAATCCGACAATGTAACCGCCGGCAGGACCGACAAGGCTTGCAATACCAGATGAAGTGTATCCCGCAAAAACAGGAACGCCCATGCAGCCGATAATAAGATAGAGAATGAAAGAAAGTGTTCCTCTCTTCCAGTCAAGTACATAAAGAGCAAGATAAATCGCAAAAATCTGAAGTGAAACGGGGATTGCTCCTATCGGAATTGAAATCGGTGCTATTACGCACACAACAGCAGTCATTACTCCGACAAGCACAATATTCTTGATTCTCTTCGAGTTGTCATTGTTACTCATTATACTATTCTTCCTTCCGTTTGTAAATATATTTTTGTCACAGTTTTCTGCACACCCGTGTTTTGATTGTTAGTAAAACGAGTCAACCGCAGAAGACAATCACAGTATACAATACTATCCGCCCTGTGTCAACTATAAATTGTCTCAAGTTGACAATGTTTTTTTGAAGTGGTTGACAACTGCACAAAAATCAGATTTTCTTGACAAGAAAACCTATCTTATCTATAATTACTCTGATTGAATGCATATTAATTTGATAGGCAAATTAACATAGAACTTTTATATAGGAGGAAGCTTATGATACCGACACCGAAAGAAGCGTTTGAGCTTTTGAAAGAATATAACAAAGGAGAATTTCATCTGGCACACGGAGAAACAGTCGGAGGGGTTATGCGTTATTTTGCGAACGAACTCGGCTACGGTGACGAGGCAGACTTTTGGCAGACAGTCGGAATTCTGCACGACCTCGATTTTGAGCTTTACCCCGAAGAGCACTGCATTAAGGAGCAGGAAATACTCAGAGAAAAAGGTATAGACGAGAGAATAGTCCATGCGACTGCAAGCCACGGCTACAAGCTAACCGTTGACATAGAGCCTGAGCACGAAATGGAAAAGGTACTGTATGCGACCGATGAGCTCACGGGACTAATAGGAGCGGTAGCGAGAATGAGACCATCCAAAAGCACCATGGATCTGGAACTTAAATCAGTAAAGAAGAAATATAAAGCACAGAATTTTGCCGCAGGATGCTCGAGAGAGGTTATCGAGAGAGGAGCCCAGATGCTCGGTTGGAGTCTTGATGATTTAATCAGCAGAACGATACTTGCCATGAGAAGCTGCGAAAAAGCCGCAAATTAGTAACACAAAAGTTTTTGGTTTCGCTTTTTTCAAAAAGCGAACGGGTGTGGGCAGAGCCCA
>CAVBOS010000274.1:0-2471 GCA_963597005.1 Lachnospiraceae bacterium | reverse complement strand
AATTTTTCCCGATTATGGCTGCTATCAGCTATGGTGTAGATGAACTTTTAAAGTATATACAAGAGATGCTTTCTCAGTTACCTCCGATTGTCAGGTATGAACCTGATCCAATTGTGGTAAAGCCTGCAGATGAATTTGATCAGACTGCTGTAAATGTTCATGTAGAGGACGGTATTTATGTAGTTGAAGGAAAATGGCTTCTTCAGCTTATTGACAGTGTTAATTTCGATGATTTCGAGTCTCTTCAGTATTTTGAGAGAGTGCTTATCAATACAGGTGTAATTGATGCCCTTAGAGATGCCGGTATCAATGAGGGAGATACTGTAAGCATATACGACTTACAGTTTGACTTTGTTGAGTAAGGGGAGATAAACAGCTTGTTCAATCAAAACACAGACTTAAAGAATGTAAGTCCGCTCACTTATGCGTTTGTCGGAGATTCTGTTTACGAACTTCTCGTCAGAGATTATGTGGTATCTTTAGGTAATGCACCCTTAAAAAAGCTAAATTCTGTTAAAGTTGAATATGTCCGATGTGAATTTCAGGCTGCTGCCGTTTCAAAGCTTGTTGATATATTCAGTGAGGATGAAAAAGAGATTTTTCTAAGAGGCAGAAACGCACATGTCGGTCATGTTCCAAAGAACTCAACAACAGCTGATTATCATTTGGCAACAGCTCTTGAATGTGTTTTCGGTTATCTTTATCTCAAAAACGACATAAACAGAATTAAAGAGCTTTTTTCAAAAATAATCGAAGATATTCGTTAAATTAATGTGCAGGTGCTTTTTAAGTGCCTGCACAGCTTTACAAGGAGATATTAATGAAGAAAGTTAGAGAAAGTCTTACAGACATTTTATTCTTTATTATAGGCTCATGCCTTTATTCAGTTGCCGTTAATGTGTTCACTTCTCCGAACAACATTGCACCAGGTGGAGTAACAGGTATAGGAACTATGCTGCATTACGCAATCGGAACACCAATAGGTATAGTCGGTATCATCCTCAATATACCGATTATAGTAATGGCAATTATACAAATAGGATATAAACTTGTTCTCAAAACTTCAGCTGCTATAGTGTGTACTTCTGCTGCAATAGATCTTCTGGGACTTGTATTACCTGAATATCACGGAGATATGATAATTGTTATAATTTGCGGTGGAGTATTCGAGGGTTTAGGGCTGTCTTTAATCTTTTGGCGGGGAGCCACAACAGGCGGCACAGATATGCTTGCAAGACTTGTCGGAAACAAAGTGAAGTTTGTGTCCATGGGAAAGCTGATGCTTTGTATTGACGGCTTGGTTATTTTAGCTTCCGCTTTTGTTTACAAAAGTGTAGACAGCGCTGTTTATGCTATTATTGATGTTTTCGTAAGCACAAAGATTATAGACTATATTCTCTACGGTATGGATATCGGAAACGGTAAGCTTTTCTATGTTGTCTCACCACATGTTGTTGAAATTTCCGAAAGAATTATGGAAGAAATGAATCGTGGAGCAACGCTTCTTAAAGCTCGGGGAGCATATACCAAGGTTGACGGTGAGATTTTGATGTGTGCCGTGAGAAGATTTGAAATCACAAAGCTTAACAAAATTATCCGCAGTATTGACCCATCTGCTTTTGTTATTGTATCCGATGCAGGTGAAATAACAGGTGAAGGCTTTAAATCTACGGAAAGCGATGATAAAACTCTTTCTCAAATTATGTCAGATATTAAAGCCAAAAACGGAAAGGAGAATTAATATGGCAAACCTCCCAGAAGCATTTCTTGAAAGGATGAAAGGCTATCTTGGCGAAGAATACAGTGCATTTGTTTCTTCATATGACTTACCCGTTACAAAGGGTATAAGAGTGAATGAGCTTAAGTGTACTCCTCAAAAGTTGATTGATTTGATGCAAATTAAACTGCTTCCTTCTCCATTCTGTTCGGATTCATTTTATTCAGAAGAAGAGATAAAGGTCGGCTTCAATCCACTCCACAGTGCAGGAGCCTTCTATTCACAGGAACCATCAGCATCAGTTCCCATTGAATTGCTTGACCCCAAACCGGGAGACTTAGTGCTTGATATGTGTGCGGCACCCGGAGGAAAAACAACACAAATTGCTTCAAAGCTTAAAGGTGAAGGATTAGTTATTTGTAATGAGGTTGTCAAAAGCAGAGCAAATATTCTTTTGTCCAACGTAGAGAGAATGGGTATTGCTAACGCCGTTGTTACTTCATCCTACCCCGAAAAATTTGCTAAAACATTACCTGAGTTTTTTGACAAAATCGTTGTCGATGCACCGTGTTCGGGAGAGGGAATGTTCCGAAAAAACAAAGAAGCAATTACCGAGTGGTCACCCGAGCATGTTACATCATGTGCTGTCCGTCAGCTTGCTATATTAAATGATGCGGCTATTTGCCTAAAAAAAGGCGGAACACTTGTTTATTCTACCTGTACATTTTCATACGAGGAAAACGAGGGAGTAATC
>CAVBOS010000273.1:0-2474 GCA_963597005.1 Lachnospiraceae bacterium | reverse complement strand
GCTCAGGGCAAAATCCGTCACATAGGAATTACCAACCACCGCATTACCGTTGCGAGGGAGGCGGTCGAGTCGGGACTTTACGAAACTCTCCAGTTTCCGTTCTCTTATCTTGCAAGCGAGAAGGACGAGGAGCTCGTCAAGCTTTGCAAGGAGAAGAATGTCGGATATATCTGCATGAAGGCTCTTTCGGGGGGGCTTATCACACATTCCGATGCCGCTTATGCTTATCTTGCTCAGTTTGATAATGTTCTTCCAATTTGGGGCGTACAGAAGGAAAGCGAGCTTGATGAATTTATTTCCTATAATGACAATCCTCCTGCTATGACCGAGGAGATTAAAGCGCTTATCGCTCATGACAGAGAAGAGCTCTCAGGAGACTTCTGCCGTGGATGCGGATACTGCATGCCTTGTCCGAAGGGAATACAGATTAATCAGTGCGCAAGAATGTCCCAGATGATTCGTCGTGCGCCAAGTGCCGATTGGCTCTCGGAGTACTGGCAGAAAGAAATGGCAAGAACCGAGGAGTGCATTTCCTGCGGTGCTTGCACAAAGAAGTGCCCTTATAGCCTCAATACTCCTGTTCTTCTCAAGAAGAATTATGAGGACTACAAGACATTTTTGAAGTAATGTGAATATAAGAAAATCGGCGGTTCGTTTAGTGTGAACCGCCGATTTATATTTTTACCGTTAAATATCCATTTGCATAATTCCCTGAAGAAATGGGTGAGAGCTGTCTCTTCTCGTTTCGATTAGTTTAAAGCCGTTTGCTTCATAAAAGCTTAAAAGCTTTTTGTTTTCATAAACCATGAGCAAAACGACCTTATCCGCACCGTGGATTTTCGCTTTATTTCTGCAAAAGGCAATGAGCATTTTTCCAACACCAAGCTGCTGGCACTCGGGCAAAACCGCAAATTTCTGAAACGAGTAAGTCTTTTCGCTCACCTTTTCAAGCTGAACATAGCCGACAATTTTGTCGCCAAGCCATGCGGCGTACATGTGCACACCGCGGGATTTCGCTTTTTTTAAATCGTCAAGCTCGATGAACGCACCGCCGCTCGGATAATTTTCTTTTGTAAAACCGTATTTTTCGGCATTTTCTTTGAATGCACTTCTTATAGTTTGCACACAGGCTTCAAAATCCTGCTCTGTGACAGAAAGTATTCTGTAATTCTCCATATATTCCCTCGTTAAGTAAGCATACAAATTCATTATAGACCAAAAACGCTTAGTTTACAAGATAAAACAGAGATAAACCGACAGGATTTATCGAAACGTTTTGTCTTTCTGAATTTTTTGTGTCGTACTTGCTTTTTCTTTAACAAAATAGTAAAATAACCTTATATTATGTAATTCTGTGTTGTATACAACCGAATAAGATTTTATAAATGGGAGAACTACTATGATTGATGTATTGGCACTTGGAGAACTTCTTATAGATTTCACTACTACGGCTTCCGATGAAGACGGATACCCGACTATGGCGGCTCATCCGGGCGGAGCTCCTGCTAATTTTCTTGCTGCTTTGACAAAATTCGGCTACAAGACAGCCCTTTTGGGAAAGGTCGGCAACGATGCATTCGGAAAAATGCTCATTAATACGCTCAATAAGGCAGGTATTTCCTCAGAGGGAATTGTTGTTGATTCGTCTGTTTTCACTACTCTTGCGTTTGTCACGCTTGACGAGACAGGAGACCGAGAGTTCTCTTTTGCGAGAAAACCCGGTGCTGATACATGCATCACTTTTGAGGAACTCAATAAGAGCCTTCTTGATGAGACAAGAGTTTTCCACTTCGGAACACTTTCGCTCACATCCGATCCGGCAAAAACAGCTACAGAAAAGGCTGTCACTTATTGCAAGGAAAGAAACAAGCTAATTACCTTTGACCCCAACTATCGTGCTCCGCTTTGGAATAACGAAGAGGATGCAAAGAACGCTATCAAGTGGGGCTGTGCTCAGGCTGACGTTATCAAAATCAGCGATGAAGAGGTCGAGTTTGTTTTCGGTCTCGATGAGAAAGCAGGCGCAGAGCTTCTTTTGAACGAGTACGGTTCATCTCTTGTTTTTGTCACTAGAGGTAAGGACGGCTGTTATTTTGCAAATAAACAGGCTACAGGCTATGTAGACAATTACAATAATGTTCATCCTGTTGATACAACGGGCGCAGGCGATATTTTCGGCGGCTCAGCTGTCAGCCGTGTTCTTGAGCTCGGCAAGGCTCCGTCGGAGCTTACTGAAAAAGAGCTTAGATATGTTGCAGGCTTCGCTTGCACATCTGCCGCCCTTTCAACAGAGTGCTACGGCGGTATTCAGAGTGTTCAGGACATTGATACAATTATGAAGGCTTACGAGAATAAATAAGCTTTTATCTAAGAGGTAGAATAATGAAAAAGATAATTTGTTTGGCATTAGTGCTCGGTATGGCTTTTGCTTTTACGGCTTGCGGCGGTAAAAGCAGCGATAAAAGCAGTGATTC
>CAVBOS010000272.1:0-2500 GCA_963597005.1 Lachnospiraceae bacterium | reverse complement strand
CCCTGTGCCTTTAAGAATTTTCTAACCTGCTCATCTGCCGGGAAAATTGAGGTTGTAGCACCAAGCTCAGCTCCCATGTTTGTTATGGTAGCTCTTTGCGGAACCTCAAGAGTAGTGGCTCCTTCGCCTACATACTCATAAACATTACCAAGACCGCCTTTTATAGATACTCTGCGAAGCATCTCCAAAATGACTTCCTTAGCATTGACACCTGCCTTAAGCTTGCCTGTAAGATTTACCTTGATAACACGAGGCATCTTGAGGCGCATCGGAACGCCTGTCATAGCTGTTGCAACGTCCATTCCTCCGACACCGATACAAAGCATACCGATAGAACCGCCGTGAGGAGTATGGCTGTCACCGCCCATGCTGATTTTGCCCGGTGCACCGAATCTTGAAACCTGAACCGTGTGGCATATACCGTTGCCCGGTCTTGAAACGTGAACACCAAAACGCTTTGCGGCAGACTGTAAATAAATGTGATCATCAGGGGTCTTGTGATCTACATATAAGAGATTGTGATCCAAATAGCTTACGCTGCACTCTGTACGGATACGGTCAAGTCCGATAGCTTCAAATGCAAGATAAGTCATAACTGCATTGATATCATGTGTTAAGGTTTGGTCAACCTTAATAAAGACTTCTTCTCCCGGGTTCATGCTTCCGGAAACATAATGCTCTTCAATTATTTTTCTTGTAAGTGATTTTCCCATATATAATTTTCCTCTTTTATATAGTTCCGTGTAAATCTGAATTAAAACTCATATGGCTTAACTTGACGTACAACATCCATAATTGTTCCGTCTCTTGCCTCAATGATACCGACAACTCTATCGTTAAACTTAACCGATTCGGGCTCTCCTGTTATCGAATATGCGATATCTCTTAATTCTTCAATGGTTTTGAACGGAATACCCTTAACGTTTTTCATGCACTCAATCAGATCCTGTCTTGCGGGATTAATCGCAACACCATAATCTGTTACAACTACATCAACAGATTCTCCCGGAGTTGTGACTGTAGTCACGTTGGTGCAGATTGCAGGAATTCTTCCCTGCAACAGAGGGCAAATAACAATTGTGCATTTTGCTCCTGCCGCCGCATCAGGATGTCCACCCTGTGCACCTGTAATAACTCCGTCTGAGCCGACAACGACATTAACATTATAGTTAACATCAACCTCGAGAGCACCAAGAATAACAAAGTCCAACTTGTTAACAAAAGCACCTTTGTTGAAGGGGTTTGCATATGCGCCTGCGCTGATTCTGTGATGGTTTGGTCTTTTAACGGATTCAACTGCCGATGTATCAAAATCCTGTGTATCAAGGAGCATACCGACAAGTCCTTCATCCAAAAGATCGCACATTCCCTTAGACATTCCGCCAACTGCGAAGCCCATTTTTATGCTACGCTCTTTCATAACCTTTCCAAGTGAAACAGCAGAAGCGATTGAAGCACCGCCGACACCAGTCTGATAAGAAAAGCCGTCCTTGAAATACGGTGTGTTGATAACAAACTCTGTGCAATAATCTGCCATCATAATTTTTCTCACATCCGTTGTCGGTTTTGCGGCACCGGTTGCGATTTTCTCAGGGATACCGATTTGATCCACAACGCAAACATAGTCAACCTTTGTGCAGTTGATATCCGCAGGGTAATTAGGAAACGGAACAAGGCAATCGGTAACAGCAACAACTTTATTAGCATGGTTTCCGTCAACGAAAGAATATGACAGAACACCGCAGTCGCTCTTTCCGCCGACGCCCTTACAGTTTCCGTAATCGTCACAAGTCGGTGCACCGATAAATGAAATGTCGATTGTTGTCTCTCCTGTCTGTATGGCTCTGATTCTTCCGCCATGGGAACGCATAATTGCGAGTCCCTTTAATTTACCGTTAGAAATAGCCTCACCGATTTTTCCTCTAACACCTGAGGACTGAATATTGGTGATAGTGCCGTCTTCAATCATCGGAAGAAGCGGATCATGTGCCTTTCCGAGCGAGCTTGCACAGATAGTAACATCCTTAATGCCCATCTTGTGAACCTCTTCCATGACCATATTGACTACGAGGTCACCTTCTCTGAAATGATGGTGGAATCCTAATGTCATTCCGTCATGAGCTCCACATTTCACAAGTGCATCATGAATAGAATCTACAAGTTTGCTTGTGTCATGGTTCATTACAACCTTTGTTATAGGGCCTTCCTTTTTAAACTCGCTTCCGTCTTTATAGAAATTACCTTGGAAAACTTCTTTTCCGGTTTGCTTAATTATCTCATCCGGTATTTCACGGCCTACTTTATTAATCATTTTATCGTCCTTTCAATAGTTGCACTATGATTTCATCGAAACAGTAATTATTCATTGTTTTTTACGGTTTAACGGAAATTATAAATCTCCGTAATATACGCCCGAAGCCTTTGCAAGCTCCAAGGTTCTCTTTGCTCCGTCATAGAAAGCGATGTCTATCATTTTTCCATCTACTGTAAATACACCGAT
>CAVBOS010000271.1:0-2534 GCA_963597005.1 Lachnospiraceae bacterium | reverse complement strand
CCTCTCTCCTATGTCGGCGCAAAATTAATCGGCGTCGAGGGCGTGTGGGCGGCATTCCCCGTCACGGAGCTTGTCGTTATGATAGGCGGTCTGATTTACCTTAAAAAGGTACTCTCAAAATTTGACAGAAAATTATCTCAGAGCCTTAGCGGCAATGAAATTCTCGATTAATTTAAAATTACCTAAGCTTTCAAATAAATTAAGTAAATACACAAGAAAACTCCCGATGTCAAACGGCATCGGGAGTTTCGCTTATATTCACATGAAATTCTTGGTTTCCATTGCGGAATAGTTATCGTATTCTACAAATCCGTATCTCCGATAGAACGGTTTTGTCTTCGGATCAGACGGCATAATCTTGACATATAGCAAATCTCTGAAATTCTTCATGATTCGCTTCATCAGCTCGTCGCCGATGTGCAAGCCCTGATAGTCGGGATCTACCAAAAGATAGTGAATGAACGCTACCGTTTCCCCGTCGTCAAGACCTCTGACAAGACCCACAAGCTTGTCGCCGTCCCACGCAGAAATGACTTGGCTGGAATTTTTCATCGCACGGGAGAGCTTCTCGGGATATTTTCCCGACTCCCAGTTCACCGACAAGAAAAGTCTTTCAAGCTGTTTGGGAGAAATTTCCTTCGTGTCCTTATACTCGATATTCATAGATACCTCCGATTCTTCTTTTCTTTCAGTTTTTTAAACTTATTAACACATGATAAGTCTAAATCAATCGAAGGAGTCCGTCAACCACGCTTTTGTAAAATCAACGCTTTAAACGAAAATTTAATCTTGGCTATACACAGTTTTTACAGAGAGCTTACAAAACTAAACTGTAATTTACTTTTCTTCATCGAGAGTTGGATACATTTCAACTTCAAGGCTTTTTCCCAGACGGTTCACCTTGATTTCAACGGGGTTTTGCTCTGCCCAAACGGGGTCGGCGTCGGCTTTTTCTTTCCATTTGTGATAGAAATCGTACACATCGTCAAAAAGGAGCTTTTCGGCTTCCTTTCTGGCTTGAACGGCGTCCTCGATATTCTCGTACATTCCGAGAAAATACTGCTTCTTCTGGAACACTATCTTCGCAAGATACTTTCCCCGTATAAAATAAACACCCTTGTGACCCGTGGTGTTGTCCTTGGGCACTTTCTTGCTTTTTAATGCGTCTATGCTTGTGCCCGATATGTGAGTTAAGAGCTTCTCGAGCTTTTGGTCGTGCTCCTTTTTCTGACAGCCGCAGCTCACCTGATTGCCGTATTTCAGTGAGTTGTAAGAAACATTAACCTCATTGCCGCAGTCGCAACGGCAATGCCAAATAACAAAGCCCTTTTTGTCCCTCTCGTTCGTGGGATAAAGCGCAACAAGGCGACCGAATCTATTTCCCTCTATATTGACGGCATTGCTTTTTCTTTTTTTAACGCTGTTATTAGAGACGATTTCCTCCATATTGCCGCTCCCTTCTTTTCATAAATACAGCGAAAGCCCCGTCTGTACAAATGCACTCGGCGAAGCTTTCAAAGTAAATTTCAATTATTTATTGTTTGTCTGCTTCTTCTTTGTGAAAAGCAAAACGACAATTGCTATAAGGCTGACACCGAAGATAACCGTATAAAGCATTGGCTTTGAAGTGTCTCCCGTTTTCGGAGTGTCGGTCGGAGTCTTTGTGACCGTCGGTGTAGCTGTAGGATTTACTGTCGGCTGAGTTGTCGGCTCGACTGTTGGCTTTGCCGTAGGCTCACAAGATGGAGTCGGGGTCGGCTTTTCTGTAGGCTTCGGTGTAGCAGTCGGTTCAGCTGTCGGTGTCGGTGTAGGCTCTGCCTCGTAGGAGTTATTAAACTCAGCTGTGTCAAGCTTATCACCGCCAAGGCTCGAATAAAGAACAGCTGTGGCTTCGAGTCCGCTTCCGTCCTCAGCGTTTGTGATATAAACCGTCAAAGAGTAAACCGTGCTGTCATATGTGCACTTTTCGTTATTTCCCTTTTCCTCGTTAATCGTGTAAGTATAAACACCCACATGATTGTAACTTATGCTTGGGAAACTTGCTTTGCCCTCACCGCTCACCGTCAAGGAATATTCATCCGACTGCGTTCCGTTTGGCATAGGGAAAGAAGAATCGTCCGCTTTCATAACTACCGTGTAGTCTTCGCTCTTCTCTGGCACCGCACCCGAAAGAGAAACGCTCACGGGAATGATAACCTTTGGTGTCTCTGTGGCAAAAGCACTCACGGAAGCCGACAGCAAAATAAGTGCTGTGAGCGCAAGGCTGAAAATGCCGCTAATCGTTTTTTTCATATAAAACCCTCCTGATTCACTGTTCATTTGGCTCCATAACAGTTAAAATTACAGTTCTCGCATCGGTGAACTCCGAGGAACAGGTGGAAAGTGCAAGAACCTTTGGTGACTCCGTCTGCTCCATTTTATTTATCGTCTCCTCCCTCACGTAAAGGCTGTTGTCTCTTACATAAGAAAGAAGTCCGTCTATGTCAGTCTGCCACTGCTCGGGATTGAAAATATTGTCGTCTCCCGATTTAACC
>CAVBOS010000270.1:0-2551 GCA_963597005.1 Lachnospiraceae bacterium | reverse complement strand
ATGTGACAAGCTATTTTGATGTTAAATACAGCAGAAGCATTAATGCGGTTGTAATAAGTCGAGAAAAAGAATAGGCTACATTTTAACAAAATCAAATATAATACAACAACAATACAACAACGTGAAAATTCTATGCGATTATGAATTGTTTGCTTCGTAAATAATACAACTTATGCATAAATTAAATTTTATATTGAATAGTGGCAACATTTGTAATATAATGAATTTCACGGTTAAGGTTACAGCAATCTGCAGTAACCTGTACATTGAAATCTAATTTGTATTTCGTTGTACAATAAGAATTAAATATGAAACTAAAGGTGTCGGAGCAGATACAATAAAGTGTGCGATTTTAAATATCTGGCTCCGGTGAAAAGGGAAACAGGTGAAAATCCTGTACGAACTCGTCACCGTAATTAGGGAGTGACGGCCGCTATATCACTGGGTAACTGGGAAGATGGCCAAAACGATGATCTTTAAGCCGGGAGACCTGCCTTTTAGTTGTACGGAAACAATATTTGTTTCAAACCACGAGTAATTGGTTGTACGTGATAAGATTTAGGTGCTGTTTACATTTAAGTTGACCAGCGCCTTAAGATGCATATGTTTAAATCGGAATAATACTCTGCTTATATCATAACAAGTAGGTATATTACTGATAATGGTAGTATAAGGAACGTTTACTTATTTGGAATTTTTTATACACTTATTAAATTTCAATATCAGCGAGCGGCTGCTCTGTTCTGAAAACTTTTTTGACATATGTTATCTTCAATTTCTGACATGTATAGCTCTTTTTCCTTTGTGGAGAAAGAGCTTTTTTGTTGATTCCTTGTTTAGTGTGAACCGGTGACACTTTATTTTGGCTACAACAGGTAATAACAATAATGTTTTTTACATACATATTTATTTCAATTAACCAAGAAAAACACAATTTAAATGTTCGAGGAGTCAACATGAAGAAAAAAATAGTAGTATTGCTTTTAGCAGCACTTATGGCATCTGCAGCATTAACCGGTTGCGGAAACAGTAACAACACAAAGAATGATACACAGGTATCTTCACAAACAGAAACCGAAACTGGAACTGAAACAAGCACCGATCAGGAGGCGGCAGATCACGTGGCTGATTTAATTGATGCAATTTACGTTCAGGAGAGAACCGAAGACACTGACAAGCAGTGTGAAGAGGCAAAAGCTGCTTGGGACGCCCTCACCGATGCACAGAAAGAGCTTGTAGAAGGAGAAAATGCTGATCCTGACTACTTCGGAAGAGATACAGGTGACGCATCAAAGGATGATCCCAGAAACCAAGATGATATCGGAGAAAATGAGATACTTGTAGTAAGCTTCGGTACTTCATTCAACGACAGCCGTGTTGCAGATATAAAGGGTGTCGAGGACGCTATTGCTGAGGCAAATCCTGACTGGTCTGTAAGAAGAGCATTCACAGCACAGATTATTATTAACCACATTCAGGCGAGAGACGGCGAGAAGATTGATAATATGGAGCAAGCTCTTGAGCGTGCGGTTGAAAATGGCGTCAAAAACCTTGTTGTTCAGCCGACTCATCTTATGCACGGTGCAGAGTATGATGAAATGAAATCTGCGGTTGAATCATACAGCGATAAGTTTGAGTCTGTTAAAATAGCAGAACCGTTACTTGGCGAAGTTGGTTCTGATGCAACAGTTATAAACGAGGATAAACAAGCTGTTGCCGAAATTCTTACTGCAGAAGCTGTAAGCGTAGCAGGATACGATAGCCTTGATGCCGCAAAAGAAGACGGAGTTGCATTTGTATTTATGGGACACGGAACAAGCCACAATGCGAAGGTTTCATACAGCCAGATGCAAACTCAGATGACTACACTTGGATATGACAATGTGTTCATTGGAACTGTAGAAGGTGAACCTGAAGATACATCATGCGAAGCTGTTATTGAAAAGGTTGCGAATGCTGGTTATAAGAAAGTCATTCTTCGCCCACTCATGGTCGTTGCAGGAGATCATGCTAACAACGATATGGCAGGAGAAGATGAGGACTCTTGGCTTTCTCAGTTTGAGGCTTCAGGCAAGTTTGACAGTGTAGATACACAGATAAACGGACTTGGTTCAATTGAAGGCATTGAGCAGATCTATGTAGCTCATACAGCAGATGCCATGAATAAATAAAGCTTTTATTTAAACAGCTACTGCTTATATACCAAAAGCAGTAGCTGCAAATAATTGCAATTAGCATCAAATATTCATTCTTCGTTGGGCATAAATATAGAATTATAACTTCTCCGTTGAAGGAAAAATTAGTCTCATCTATTGAGATAGGCTATATGTACTATATTACAGTTAGTAAACACCGCAAATTGGAGCAAAACTTTAATATGATAAATATAATGAAAAAGAAGCACATCGCAATCGCATTGACAGCTATGGCAATTGGTATACTTTTTGCCGGTTGTTCATCTAAAACCTCAAAGATGGATCTTGAGGATGGAGTATACACAGCAGAATTCACTACAGACAGCACAATGTTCCATATAAATGAAGCTTATAAT